>CAZYCB010000186.1:0-3214 GCA_964645735.1 uncultured bacterium
GCTTGCAAGACTTGCCTCCTGTGTCTTCCGAAACTTCCGTCCACGTTGGCATCTTTGCAGTTGGGCTGAATCCATTATAACATGCCTTTCATGTTCTTAGTCCCGTAGTATCCGAAAGCTCGATCGCGTAGTGTCCGGAAATTGGATTGATGTCGCCCATCTCAAGCTGCCATCCGATGGTAGTACTTGAGCAGCCCGCCCAGTCGCTCCCGGGTTTCAACAATCCCCTCGCTTTGAGACGCCGCCCCAGCCTGCCAACAAGGCCAGGAGGAGCTAAGGACGGATGGTTTCAATCATGCGGCGAGGGTATTAGACGTTCGGCAAGTGGTTGCGCTGAAGTGCGATCGAGTTTTCGGACACTACGATGTCGAGCACCCAACAGTGGCAGAAAAGGCTAGCATCGTGATCAAAGCAAGCAGCCGGCGCAAGAAGTGCAAGGGTTGTTTCATCGCTCCGCCCCGTGAACAAAGTAAAACCGGCTCCCCTTATCTAGTACCCACGCTGTGTCCCTTGTCTGCTAACGTCCTCGCACTCGCCACGTTCGACAACTTCGACCAGCGGCCATCGTCATCCTTCGACTTGAGTGCGAAATAGTAGAGGGTGTTCGACGATAAACCGTTGACCGTGTATGTCTCCGTATTACCGGACATTTGGGCGGGCCGTTGAGCAGCGAGCGTCGCCGTTGTCCAGCTCTGCATTTCGGCCAGCGAAGTTGAGTATCTTATTTCATACAACGTTGCCCGCCCGTCATGATCAACGGGGGCCGTCCACTTCAGCTTGATCGAAACAGCAGTGGAATCTGTCACGCGAAGATCCCCGACCCAGTTGGGGGCAACGTTGACTTTGAGTGAAACCATATCCTCGCACCCAACTGTCAAAATGAGAGTCAGCAAGAGAACACAGCTCATGAGAATCGAACCAATCCCACTCCCAGCGTGTAATCTTGCCGGCATGATTCTCTCCTTTTTTCAGAAGTAGGTATGAGCCATGACCGCTCAGAATGGCCGGTTTGCATTCGATCCCCGGTGGCCGGTTTTGACCGACCGATGACAGAAACAGCCCACCGCGAACACCCCGCCGATCTGCGTGACTCGAACCCGATCACCCGGAGACACCTGTGCGTGCGCGCCGCTCTCCGTTAATGGGCCGACGAGACCCAGGGCCATTGCACCTGCCAGCTTGGACATAACACCCGTTTAGCGTTGGCGGATACGCCCAACAGACGCGGCCACCGCGCACCTCAGAACGAGTAGCTAAGCGAGAGCCCAGCTCGTCCATGGACAGACTCGACGCTCACAACAACACGATCCACTGGTACTTGCTGCCAGTGCTCCACAGGAAGCGCAACTCCGATCAGCGCGCCAACCAAAGCGAACGGTACTGCGAGGATCACGGCTTTTTCTCCAGCCGTGAGAGGTAAAAATTGGCTGGGGTCATCATCTCCTGAAGCCAAGCCGATTAATGCGCCGACGCCGGCGCCGATGGCTCCCCCGGCGGCGGCGTGACCGCCCCTTGATCCTCGGCGGCCGGCGCTGACGGCCAACTTGGTAATCTCCTGCCGGCGAATCACCGTCGCCCCTGCATCTTTGACGGCACTTAGCGTGATTGTGCTGTCGTCGAACGCCTCGACATTTCCGGTGAACCGCCCGTACGCGGTTGAGGTATTCACGCGAATACGGTTACCCTTCCGCAACGGATAAGCCGTCTGCGGAGACGCCGGGAGCGCCGTTCCACCCTCGTCTTTCGGCTGGAGCCACACCGTGGACTCAGCCGAAGAGCCGGCCGGCCGAGGCGGAATGGCTGAAGCAACCAGCGCGGCGAACTTATCGACATCGGACTTGCGAAACCGGAACGTCGTCTCCGGAGATCCGAGGAGCGTCCTTAGACCCTCGTCTTTGTATATCTGAACGAGAAGCCGGTAGTCTTTCTTCGGAATCAGCATCGTCTGTGAGCATTTGAACGTCTCTGTTCCGCCGGCATCGAGCATCCCTGTGATCTCGCGATCTTGGGTGGGATCCGGCGTTCTTACTACAAGCGTCACCCACAGGGACTGTTCGCTCTTGTTTCGCAAAGCGATAGACAACACCCCACCCTCGTTCGGGGTAACCGTCACCTTGATGTTAACGATCTCCACCCACTCTGAAGAAAACGGGCCGAGAGTCGGTGTGACTTCGCCACCCTCCGCAATAGCGCACGGCGCCCACCCGACACTGGCGCCGATCACCAATGAGATTGCAAGTGCGCTCAACCCTAGCCGGATAGCGGAGTCTCGAATCATGTCAAAGTCTCCCCAGTCGTTCTAAGTCTGGCTCACATCTATCTAAGAAAGACCATCTTCCTCGTGAGCGTCTTCTCTCCCGCGGTCAGGCGGTAGAAGTAGACGCCGGAACCGACTTGACTGCCACCCGCGTCCTTCCCATCCCAGATGCGCTCCTGATACCCTTCCCCGACTATCTCGTCCACAAGCGTTCTCACTAATGTTCCCTGCACGTCAAAGATCGAAAGCGATACCCGTTCTCTTTCAGGCAGAGTGAACGAGATCGTGGTCGAGGGATTGAACGGGTTCGGGACATTCTGGTGAAGCGTGAGAGCCCCCGCCAGTACGACTATCGAAACGGGCTGCGACATCCACTCGCCGTCGTCGGCCACGGCACCGAGACGGTACCAGTACGTGTTTCCAGGACTCGCATCCTTATCGACATACTCATTGCCCTGATCGGCGGGAATCATTTCCTCGTTGATACGTTCAAAGGTTCCGTTCTCCTCCAACGACCTGTAGATGTTGAAACCTTGGAGACCCGCACCTTCCGCGATGCTCCACCTAAGGAAGACGCCACTCTCGGAATATTCCGCCTCAAAACCGCTAATTAGAACTGGCACGCCTCTCTCGGCAGTGACGAACACCGGAAACGAGTAACTTTTCGACTCATCCTGGCAATGAAACACGGCACGAAACGTGTGGGGACCGTCCGTATAGTGTCCGTCGATCTGACAGATCAATGTCCAATCAGGATCTCCGATCGGCGCGACGATCGAATCCTCTTCGACCCAGTGCCCGGGAAGACTTCTTTCAAGGGTGATCTTTCGCACCCCTGAGTAATCATCCTGTGTGGCCACAGTGAAATCGACGGTGCAGCCCGCCGAACAGTTACCCGAGGTCACCGACGCCGGACTGTATGAAGTAATTTCCGGAATTGCGCAGCTCGCGGGCGAT
>CAZYCB010000187.1:0-1505 GCA_964645735.1 uncultured bacterium
ACTCGACTCTCTCGAATTGGCGTTGCCCGCCTACAATGTGGAGTTGGGCAAGAAATTCTTGCCCACCGTGCCTGATGCTCTCAATAATTTCTTCGGCAATGAGGCAACGACATACGTTGAGCCGCAGCAGTACTGGTCAACTACCGAGGGGATGAACCTGACACGCGACGTATTGCGCAATAACCCGACGATCAACGTTTCGACTTTTGCGTGGTGCACGCAGCTGTCGAGCGCGGATGAAGCGTACGTGCAGGCGTATCTCGATTCGATGACGAAGCTCGAGCAGGAGTTCCCGGACGTCACCTTCGTCTATATGACGAGCAACGCGCGGTCGGAAGGCGCGGCGAAGAATCGGTCTCTGAGGAACAAGCAGATTCGGGATTATTGTATCGCCAACAACAAAGTTCTCTTTGATTTTGAAGAGCTCGATTGTTCCTGGTTCAACCCTGTCACTCAGCTCTGGGAGTATTATACGATCACGGACTACTACGGCGATGTTTGGCCGGTTCGCCATCCGCAATACGCCTTGGAAGAAGTGGTCGCGCACACCACCTGGGAGAACTGCAGGCAGAAAGCGAAGGCCCTTTGGTGGCTCAAGGCGCGCCTTGCCGGCTGGGACGCGA
The DNA here is from genome assembly GCA_964645735.1 of uncultured bacterium. Lineage (GTDB taxonomy): Bacteria > Krumholzibacteriota > Krumholzibacteriia > WVZY01 > WVZY01 > CAZYCB01. The sequence goes on from CAZYCB010000187.1 coordinate 624, forward strand.
CGACCACCGGCGTCGAGGGCGCCGGGACGCCTCCCGCGGCGCATCTCGCCCAGAATTTTCCCAACCCGTTTAACCCGACGACGAAGATATCGTTCGGGCTGAGGAAGCCGGCGAGCGTCTCGCTCAGGATCTACGACGCCGCGGGGCGCCTCGTGCGCGTTCTCGCCGAGGGAGACCGCGTCGCGGGAACCCATGCGGAGCTCTGGGACGGCAGGGACGGCGGCGGCGACTTCGTCGCGAGCGGGATCTATTTCTGCCGGTTCAGGGCAGGGGCGTTCAGCGAAACTCGCAAGATGATCCTGGTGAAGTAGGCGCTTCGCGGAAACGGATAGCCGCGGGCAGAAGCGGGCCGACGTGCGGACTTCGGATTCGCCCATACGCAGGCAGCTCGACGCGAATTCGGATTCCCTGTGAGAACGAAGCGAGTTCGTTATCGGTTCTTGTCGTTTGAGGACGAGGGGGAGAGAGAGAATGGAGAAGCGGCGGATCGTTGGTCCGTCTTTCGAATCGACGGCCGACATTCGCCACGTCGATGGTTCGCTCGGTTTTGTTTCTTCGACAAAGGCACGAAGGTGGTTTTATGAAAGAGATTACCGCGGTATCGATTTCGGTTTGTCTCGCGCTGATGCTCGTCGCGTCCGCCGCTTTCACGGCGAACAGGACGAGCCCGCTCATCATCGACCACACGTGTACCTACCTTGGCAAGATTCCCGCGAACTGGATCGATTCGGCGCAGAGCATAATCAAATGGCAATTCGCATCTACCTCCGACGGGGAACAGATCCGTTATGGACTCGATTCTCTCGAATTTGCGTTGCCCGTCTACAATGTGGAGTTGTGCAAGAAATGCCTGCCTCATGTGCCTGACGCTCTCAATAATTT
>CAZYCB010000188.1:0-4332 GCA_964645735.1 uncultured bacterium
CGGTGGAGGCGGCGGCGGTGGAGCGCAGCTCAGCGCGAAGGCGCTGTGTCCCCCGGACCTTTTCTGGGCAGGCAACGTCGATGTCTGGTGGAACGGTCCCGGCGGCGTGGGTCACGCCAACGCCCACTTCGGCACTCTGCAGATTTGTCCGGGCCCTACCGCGTCCTACATCCATGTCGTCAGCAACTGCGCCCCGGGTGCCTCGTGGGCGTTCGGCCCGATTTGCCCCGGATGGCACGCGGCGCTCCTGTCGAGCGACGCCGCCGGCCAGCCGAACGGGCCCGCGCCGAATCCCCTGCCCGCCGGATTCTTCGACGGATGGATCCGCGTTTCCGCCGACGCGACTGTGCCGGTCGGCAACACGTGCTGTTTCGTCCTGAACATGACGTGCGGCGCTGTCACGATTCCAATCAACATGTGCGCAGAGGCGTGCGAATGCCCGCCGGTACCGACCAAGCCGTCGTCCTGGGGCGAGATCAAGTCGCGCTACGAATAGCCGCTGAACAATCCTGTGCGCAGGATCGGCGGGTCGTGTGACACGAAAAGGGGTCCGACACGGACCCCTTTTCGTGATCTGTGCTTGATCCAACGGGCGCTCGCCACGCGCGAAACGCGCGGAGCTCCTGGCCCGCACAAGCAAGTGACGGTTTGCCGTGGCGTTAACTGTCAAATGTATGCTATAATGACCCCCGTCTAATCGGGTGCAGCATCTCCGCTCTTGCAATCGTTCGAGAAAAGAATTCTAGAAGGAGGTACCGTCATGTCAGCGACGGTGCGGCCGCGTTTTCGAGCATTTCGCGCGGTGGTGCGGTTGGCATCCTGCGGTGGGCTCATCGCCGTCGTGTGGCGCATCGCGTTGAACTCAAAAACCCCCGTTGTCGAGCCTTCGGGGTTCGGCACACGTCCGGTACGATAGATTCCGCGCTCGATTTCATTTCACGCGGTACGCCACCACTTTGTTGTTCACGAAGGTGGGCACGATGAGGAGGTCCTTCTCGGGAATGTAGTCGAAATCCGCCGTGTACTGTCCCGGTCCGGTCGTGTCGAGGATCCGCGTCACGCGTCCGTCAGCGCCCACACGGTAGATCCGCCCTTCGGCGTGGGACACGAACAAATCTCCCTTGGTACCCGTTTTGATCCCGTCGATTGCTCCAGGTTCGAACCGCGCCACGACGGCGAGAGACTTCGTCGCGAGGTCCACGCTTGTCAGAGCGTTATCGCCCGTGCAGCCAACGAGCAGTTTGCCATCCAGTGCGAGGAGCCCGTTCGGCTGCGACACGGCCGGCGCCGTGAGCCACTCTTCGAATTCTCCGCCCGGGACGCGGCGGTAGACGATGCTCTTCCCCGAATCGGAAACGTAGAGAGTTCCGTCAGCACTCATGGCGACGTCGTTGAGCAGGCCGCCGGGGGGAAGAGCGTGCCGTGCGATGATCTCTTTGCTATCGAGATCGATTTCCGCGAGGCCGTTGCGTTCGACGACGAAGAGCCGATCGCCTGAGATTGCCATCCCGGTCGGGCGCACGAGTCCGGCGATCGCTTCGCGCTCGATCACTGTCCCGTCGAGAGCAAGCTTCGATACAAACTGAGCCGCGCTCGCTTTTCCGTACACATCGTAGTTGGAGACGTACACGACCTCTCGCCTGGCGTCGTACGCAGCCGATTCAGGACAGAGGAAATCGGCGTCCGTCTCCCAGCTCTTCGTCACGCTCGCGTCGGTGTAGACCGTCTCCGCATCGCGGCACACGAACCCCCATCCTCCGAACGCCTCGGTGACGACGAGAAGGAGCTCGTTGTCGCCCTTTTCGAGCGGGAGGTAGAGCGCGTCCCAGAGTCCGACGATTCCGAGAAAAGACGGATCCCGTTGCTGATACGCGCTCTGACCCTCGAAGAGGATCCTGCCGTTGAGGAAGACGCTCACCACGTCGCTGTATCCGATCGCGTACTTCCTCGTCTTCTTTTCGTCGGATCGAATCGTCGTCCGTGCGATAACGCAGTCCGGCTCGCGGCCCACGCGGGCGGCGCACCGTGCCACGTTCACGATGCCGTCGGGTTCGCCCTGCACCCTCTGCCACGCGATCTTCGTGAGCTCGGCCGAGCCGGGATACTCCTCGGTGTCGATCTCCGAGAGTTTCCTCGCAGGCGAGAGATCCCACTCGGTGATCGTCCCCGGAGGCGTATCGATCTCCGCCGGCGGATCGAACACGAGATCGTCTCGGCTCTCGTAACGGAAGTCCGAAAAGAACGCGGTTCCATCCAAAGGTCCTTCGACGCCGATTCCGCCCCTCTTCACGCCGTTCCGGAGCCGGTCGACGGCGAGAACGGGGGTTGTCATGTCGTCGATGAAGAGCCGGGCCTGCGTTCCCCTCACTTCCAGGCGAAAGTGCATCCACTGGCTTTCGGCGAACGTCGCAATGGCCGTCGAACCTCGCCCGTTGCAGAGCTGCCACGACGCGATGCCGTTCACTTTCGGCGCGTACTGAACGGCGTCCGGGTAGAGCCCGCCGCGGTGCGGCCGGATGTAGACTTGCTCGTAGTCCTTCTGTGTGAAAGCGCGGAAGGCGATTCCCGGATAGGAACGCTCGCCGGTCACGGCGACGTCGACCTCGATCACACCGTTCTCGAAATTCGCATCCGGCAGATAGGCGTTTCCCACGAGGCTCTTCCGGCCGAGGTGATCGACGACCTCGGCGTTCACCTTCACCCAGCGGGGGGAATCGAAGCCGACGGCGTTTTCCTCGGCCGCGGCGATCCCCGCGCCGAGCGCCAGCACGGCGGCGAAAAGCGCGACAGATTTCATCATGGCATGCCTTCCCTGTTTTCTATACCCGATGTCCACTTGCCTTCCAGGAACCACCTCATTTACGGAGTTGGAAGACTTTCAGTTGCAGAGAGATTACCACACCCCAAAACGCCCGCTGCCGCTTTTCCGGGAAACAACTGCCACTGCGTCTCCGTAAGACTACACGTGTCATCGGGTTCGATTTCGCGCATGTTTGCGCGCGAGTAAGGAGACCCGCCATGAAGAGTACTTCCGGTTTCGCTTCGGTGATCATTCTTGCAGCTCTCTACGGCAACCTGTCGGCAGGATCAGAAACAACCAGCCCCTATTCCGTTGTCTTCTACTCCGGCCGGGGGGACCGCCAGGACGTATACATTCTTCGTCCGGGCGGCACGGAACCGCGAAACCTGACCGATCACCCCGCGTGGGACGGATGGGCGTCTTTCGTTCCGTCCGAATCGCGCGAATGAACGCTTTGCGGGTTGGACTTCCAGAACGGAGGACCCAATGAAATGCAGAATCGTTTTGTGCGTGATGACCACGGCGCTGTGCGGACTCCTGCAAAGCAGCGCTCTTGCCTACGAAGCCCCGGATTCCGTGTACAGAACCGAGGAACTCACGGTTCAGGCGGGAGATTTCACCGTAGTCGGCGACCTTTACATTCCGCTGGAAGGGACCAGACACCCAGCGGTGGTATGGGTGCACGGGTCGGGGGCAATCACGCGGCAACTGATGGTGCCGCTCATCAAGCCGCAAATCGAAATCTTCATCAAGGCGGGCTTCTCTTTTTTCATCGACGACATTCCCGGGAGCGGCGCGTCCACGGGCCAGCTGGGGAATGTTGTCTTTCAGGATCGTGCTCTGATTCTGACCAAAGAGATAGAAGCCTTGAAGAACCGCCCCGATATCATCCCCACTCAGATCGGGGTGGCCGGCACTTCCCAGGCCGGTGTGGTCATGCCGCTGGCCTCCAGCATGACCTCCGACATTGCCTTCATGATCGCCGAGGCCTGCGTGGCCGAGCCGAGCTACAAACAGGATGCCTACCTGGTGCAACATTTCATGATCTGCGAGGGAGTGTCGTTCGAAGAGGCTGCCAAAGCGGCCCGCATGCAGTTGCAGCGCTATGAGACGGAGAATTACGAAGAGTATGTCGCGGCTGCCGAGTACCTCGCCAATAACGAGCAGTGCAAACTCGTCGGGTTGAACAATCCGCCTCTCAGTGTGGAGAAATTCGAGGCACGCGACAAATCGGCCACAAAGCTCGGCGCACGCTACGATCCGATGCCGCTCGTGGCTGGAATGAATTTCCCGATCCTGGCCTTGTTTGGCGAGAAGGACAAGAATATCGATTCCACCCAGGGTATGGAAGCCTATCGGCAGGCTTTCAAAACAAGCGGCAATGCGCTCAATCGCGTGGAGCTGGTCCCCAACGCCAATCATCTCCTGTTCGAGGCCGAGACGGGGTGCGTACGGGAGCTGATGGCGCAGGTGGGCTCTGGCAAGTCCTACTACAGCCCCCAGGCACTAGGGATCATCGCCGACTGGCTGAA
>CAZYCB010000189.1:0-8159 GCA_964645735.1 uncultured bacterium
CCGGACGGAGCGCTCGCCGCGGCGATGCGGCCGGCGGCCCTTCTCTACGAGGGCGTCTCCCGCGTCGTTCGCGCTGCCAGGACCAAACGTCGGCGGCCGCTCGAAAGCGGCCGAGTGGTCGTCTCGGTAGGCAACATCGAAGTCGGAGGCAACGGAAAGACTCCCTTCGTCATCCACATCGTGAACGAGCTTGTTCGCCGGGGGTGCCGCCCCCTCATTGCCAGCAGGGGATACCGAAGCGTCGCAGAATCGCTCTGTGCCGTGACCGTGGTGGTTCCGGAATTGTCCGCGGCGGGGGGCCGCGTCCGGGGCGCCGTTCGCGTACTGCGGGAGGACGCGAGCGGCTTGGCCGAGGCTGTCGGGGACGAGGGAGCGATGATGGCGGCGCGCTGCAAGGGCGTTCCCCTGGCGTTCTCGGGAGATCGCCGACGGGCGATAGAGGTTGGCTGCGCGTTCTTCGACCCGACGCACGTTGTTCTCGACGACGGCTTCCAAACATGGGGGGTGGAACGCGATGTGGACATCGTTCTCCTCGACGCCCGGCGTCCATTGGGCAACGGGCGGATCTTACCCGCGGGAAGCCTGCGGGAGCGTCCCAGTGCGTTGAGCAGAGCCGACGTGATCGGTTTCAACGCGCTGCAAAGGGATGACGACCTCGCCGGCCTTACTGAGTGGGCGTGCGGCGCCTCGGGACGGCGGATTCCCGTTTTCGGCGTGCGGCGCAGCCTGTCGTTCCTCGAGCCGCCGTCGGAGAGGACGGTCGAACGGCCCGCGGGGCGTTTCGCCGCTCTCTCATCGGTCGGTCGGCCGCGGCGTTTCGAAGCGTCCCTGGAGGCGGCGGGAATGGTGCTCGGTCTTTCTTTTCGGTTTCCCGACCATTTCCGCTACGCGGAGGACGATCTTCGCCGGATCGAGACGACGATGTACGCGCGCACGATCGACCGCCTGGTGACGACGGAGAAGGATTGGGTGAAGCTCCGTGAGGTGGGCGAACCGAGAGTGCAGGCGTGGGTCGCTCGGCTGGAGCTTACCGTGGTCGGTGCCGACCCCGTCGAGGCATGCAAAAAGCCGCAGGCATCGCCTGCGGCTTCCGCGTGATCCAGATCCGAGTACACGACCCGATCGAACTCCGACGGAGGTTGGCTCGGAGATCGAACGGGCTACTACTGCTGCTGTTGCTTCTTGTCCGTCTCGATGATCCAGTCTCCATAGTTGACCGATAGCTCCGCCGCGAGGCTCCACTCGCGGTTCGTCCCGACCTCATGCCCCCAGAATGTGATGTGGGCAATGGTCAGGAATTCCGTCGAGGAGTACCGCAGCGCCGCGAATGCGGGGTCGTTCTTGATCGTGAAAGGAACGAGCAGAAAAGCGCCGGTCACGAGCGTGTTCGAGGGGACCTGGATGCTCGTTGCGCCCTCGAACGTGGGCGGAACCGTGCCCGTGCCACCGCCTGCAATCCGCCACTCGACACGGTAACGCGTGATGAGGAAATCGCTGAGCGGTTTTCCCACGCCGGTCGTCGTGAAATCGTTGTACGGCCGGTTGTAGAACGTGACCGGGACGTAGTCCTCGGTAATGAAATCGTCGATATCCCAGGGAACACCCGCGGAGCTCGGATCCCACAACGTGTCTCCCTGTTCGACCACATCGCTGAAGAAGGGGACGTTCTCGTTGATCGATGACACGATCACGACCGAACGGTTTTCCTCGGAGTCGTTGTCACAGCTCGCCACGAAAATAGCGAACACTCCCACAACGAGCACAAACGCCAAGAGTTTCCGGTTCATCAAACCAACCTCCTCGCTGTAAACCAATGGATTCGGAGAATCTGGGTCTCCCATACGCAATGTGTGTGCCAGGTGCCTGGTGGAGGAATGCTCGTATCATCAAAGGAAATCGTCGGATAGCCTGTGGGTAGTCGGGCCGTCCCGGGAGCGGGCCGTCCGGAGTGCAACTTGCATGTTTTGCCCTCTTGGGTGTTGCATTCGTAAAACCCCGTCGATTATCATATTATGCGCGTTCCGCCACTCCAGTTTCGAAACCCCTTACCCCGGTGAACAACCATGGACGCATGCGATTTTCTCGTCGTGGGCAGCGGTGTTGCGGGGCTCTTCTTCGCTCTGAGGGCAGCCGACCGGGGAACGGTCACCGTCGTGACGAAGCGGGGGGCGTCCGATTCGAACACTTGGTTTGCCCAAGGGGGCATCGCGTCGGTCGTCGACCCGAAGGACTCCTTCGAAAGCCACATCGCGGATACGCTGACGGTCGGTGTGGGGTTGTGCCGCAGGGACGTTGTGGAGATCGTCGTGAGGGAAGGGCCCGGGTGCGTCGCCGACCTCATGGAGTACGGCGTCGAATTCACGAAGCGGGGCGACACGCTGGAGCTGGGTAGAGAGGGCGGACACTCCGCGAACCGCATCGTTCATTACCGCGACTTCACCGGTCAGGAGATACAGAAGATCCTCCTCGAGCGAGTCCGCGCGCACGCCAACATACGCGTGTGCGAGAACCGGATGGCGGTGGGGCTCATCACTGAGAGACATCTCAAGAACCCGCGCCCCAGGGCCGGGCGCGCCGTTCACGGCGCCTATGTTCTCGAGGCGGAGAGCGGCCGGGTAGAGGCGCTCGCAGCAAAACGGACGATCCTCGCCACGGGGGGAGCGGGGAAGGTATACATCTACACGTCGAATCCGGACGTGGCGACCGGAGACGGGGTGGCGATCGCCTACAGGGCCGGCGCGCGCGTGGCCAACCTCGAGTTCGTCCAGTTTCATCCCACTTGGCTGTATCACCCGATGGCGAAGTCGTTCCTTCTGACAGAAACGCTCCGCGGCGAGGGCGGCGTTCTCCGGCGAGCCGACGGGTACGCATTCATGAAGGACTACCACCCGCAGAGGGACCTCGCCCCGAGGGACGTTGTCGCGCGGGCGATCGACCGCGAAATGAAGACCTCGGGGTCGAAATGCGTGTACCTCGACATGACGCACCTTACAAGCGAGGAATTAGCCGCGCGATTCCCGTTCATTTACAAGAGCTGTCTCGAGGTCGGCATCGACATCGCCGTCGAGCGGATTCCCGTGGTTCCCGCCACGCACTACTTCTGCGGGGGTGTGGACGTGGATGCGTGGGGAAGGGCGTCGCTCCCCAATCTGCTGGCGCTCGGAGAGGTGAGCCATACGGGGCTCCACGGCGCCAATCGCCTGGCGAGCAATTCGCTCCTCGAGGCGGTCGTATTTGCCCGGCGCGCGGCGCAGCGGGTGCTCGAGGACGACTCGCTCCGGACGGAGAGGATCGAGGAACCGCTCGCGTGGGACGAGCTGCACGCCGAGGCGTTCGGGGAGCCCGTCATCCTCGATCACGACTGGGACGAGTGCCGGAAGCTGATGTGGGATTATGTGGGCATCGTGCGGAGCGACCGCCGGCTGGAAATTGCTCTCCAGAGGATCCTGCAGCTCAAGAGCACGATCGAGGACCTCTACTGGAAATGCCGCTTGACCGTCGATCTCCTCGAGCTGAGAAACATCATTCTCGTGGGAGAGCTCATCATTCGCTCGGCGCAGCAACGGAGGGAGAGCCGCGGCCTCCACTACACGGAGACGTATCCCCAGCGGGACGACGAGAAGTATCTTCACGACACGGTGCTTTCCAGGGACGGCGTCTGAGCGGCCGCGCCGGACGGACGGCAAAGGAGCGAACGTGGAATGGTACGAAGTGGCGTTTGACCGGACGTACCCCCTGCTGTACGGGCACAGGGATATCGAGGAATCCATGTCCGTCGTCGAGGCGTTCGGCGACGCGTTCCTCGAGGCCGCGCCGATTCTCGATCTCGCCTCGGGCAGCGGCCGCTACGTCGAGTCCCTTCTCCGGAAAGGTTTCGAGGCGTACGGGCTCGACCTGTCGCACTACCTTCTGCAGAATTCTGTGGAGGAGTGGGGACACGCCGGGTGCCTCGTCCAGGGCGACATGCGGCACCTGCCCCTCCTCGACGCGAGCGTCGGCGGCGTGTGGAACATGTTCACGAGTTTCGGGTACTTCTCGAACGACACGGACAATCTCCTCGTGTTCAAGGAAATCCACAGAGTGCTCAAGCCCGGCGGCTTGTTTCTCTTCGATTTCATAAACGCCGGAAGGATCGCCGAGGAACTCCTCGACGAATCGAGCCGCCGGTCGGGCGACTTCGAGATCGTCGAAAAGCGGCGGCTCGAGCTCCACGGCAAGTACCTCGTAAAACACGCCACGATTACGGATATGCGAACGGGGAAGAAGGATCACATCGATGAGCGGCTACGCCTCTACGCGAGGGAGGAGCTTCTCATCATGTTCAGGAGCGTCGGCTTCGCGATCGAGAGCGTTTTCGGCGACTACGCCAAGAATCCGTTCGTCGAGGGTGTGTCGGAGAGAACGATTATCATCTCGAGAAAGTAGAGACACCGGCTCGGCGTTCGCAAAGCGGCGACGCACTGAGATCGTTTTACGTGGAGAACATGTCGCAATTTCTGAAGAGAACCGGTATCGATGCGGCGGGCAATTTCTCGCGCCTCTTCCTCGATTTCGCCCGGCAGCCGTCGGCTGGACTCCCCCCTTTTCTCGCAGGCGTATCGCGATCGGACGAGGTCTGGCTCGGGGCCGTCGAGAAAGCCGAGTCCGAGGCAGGTAAGGAAAACGCCGCGACGTGGCGAATCCTGACCGACGAGATCCTCTCGCTCAGCGCCCGTCTGGGAACGCGCCAGGAGGTGCTGGACAAGATTCGCGCCGCCGGGGATCGCCGTGCGTTCTTCGTCGTCACGGGACAGCAGCCCGGCGTGTTTGGCGGACCGCTTCTCACCCTCTACAAAGTGCTCACGGCGGTGGCGCTCGCCGGCGTCCTCGAGGCGAGGATCTCCCGACCGGTGGTCCCGCTCTACTGGTGCGGGGGGGACGACACGGACTTCCAGGAGATCCGCGGATTGTCGCTCGTCACGAAGGAAGCGACGCCGATCTCGGCGATGCTTCCTCAACAGGCGCACGAGGCAGGAGTGGCGACCGGGGACATCGAGATCGAGTGGTCGAGACAACTGTGGACGAACGTCCGGCGTTTCATCGGTGAATTCGACAACGGCGATTTCGTCTCGCGGATCGCGGAAGGAGCGTTCGACGCGGCGATCGATCACGGAACGCTCGCGTCGGCGTTCCTCGTGGCGCTCACGAAGAGATCGCTTGCCGTCGTGGACGGACGCTCGTGGGCGGTTCGACAACACGCCCAGCCGATGATCGTCCGCTACATCGCGCACGAAGACGAGATCAAGAACGCGGTGACCGAAGAGGGAGAACGGCTTCGCCAGGCCGGATACCACGCCCAGCTCACCGTGGGAGACGATAGCGGCATCTTCCTTCTGGAGGAGGGCCTGCGCAAGAACGTCACGCGCGAGCGCCGGCCGCTTCTCGTCGCCGCTGCCGAGAATTCCGTCGAACGGTGTTCTCCAGGGGTCATCGCCCGGAATCTCGTGCAGGATTTCGCGCTCAAACCCCTCGCCGTCGTCCTCGGCCCCGCGGAGATCGCGTACCGGTGTCAGATGCACGCGCTCTACGCGCGCTTCGGGGTGCCGGCGCCGATTCCGGTCCCGAGGCTCACTGCGACATTCGTTCCACCGGAACTCGCCGCGATCCTCGATGCGCCGGACGGCCCGTCCGCGGACAGGCTGCTCGAGGATCCGTCGGCGTTCGCCCGATCGATCCACGAGCGTTCACTGCCGCAGCCGCTTCGAGATGCGGCGCACGTGTTCGAGAGGGATGTGCTCGACGCGGCAGACCGTTTTGCGCGCGCGGTCGACGAGGGCGCATCGCAGAAGGCTGCGTCGCGAATCAAGGCGAGGGTGTCCGACGTGAAGAACCGGACGGCGCTCGCCGCCGCGTCGGTCTCCGATGTCGGCAGGGCGATCGCGGTCGAACGGTGGCCTTTCTTGTCCGATCTCGGCGCGCTCGTTCAACCCGGAGGGAAACCCCAGGAGCGAACGCTCTCCTGTCTCGTTCCGTACCTATTCGGCGGGCGCGCCGCCAGCGACGATCTCATCGCGATCGCTTCGGTCTACGTCGACGATTTGTTGGACGGTCGAACGACGCATGTTGTATATTCATCGACGTCATGAAGATTCTCGCCTTGGGCATCCATCCCGACGACGCAGAACTCGGGTGCGGCGGAACGGTGATCCTCGCCGCGAGAGGGGGGCACGACGTCTCCATCGTCGACCTCTCCCGGGGAACCTCTTCGAGCAACGGAACGCCCGAGGAACGCGCGGCTGAGGCGGCTGAAGCGGCAAGGGTTCTTGGCGTGAGAACGAGGCTTAACCTCGATCTCCCCGACACGCGGATACAGAGCGAGAACGACGAGCAAACGGCCCTTGTCGTGGCGTGCCTCCGGAAGGAGAGGCCGGACGTCGTGCTCGTGCCGTCGAGCGACGATCCCCATCCCGACCATTCAGCCGGCGGCCGCTTGATAGATCGGGCGTTGTATCTCTCGGGGGTCCACGGCTACAACCGCGGCCAGCCGGCGTGGCGCGTGCCGCACGTGCTCGTCTACCCGGGACGGACGGACTTCGAGCCGCACGTCGTCGTGGATGTGACGCCGGTACACGAACTCAAGATGAAGGCGATCCTCGCGCACAAATCGCAGTTCCTCTCCGGAGGGGACAGGCAGTCCACGGCCCTCAATTCACCCGACTTTATGGGTTTCATCGAAGCGCGCGCACGGGCGCACGGGCGCCGGATCGGCGTCCGCTTCGGGGAGGCGTTTCGCACAACGGCGCCGATCGGGCTCACCGATCTTCGCATGTTCGGGGAGTGAAGCGCTGCCAGCTGCAGCGGTTCGACGACATGAAAAAGGCCAATATCGGAATCGTCTGTTATCCGACACCGGGAGGAAGCGGTGTCATCGCGACCGAGCTCGGCAAGTCGCTCGCCGAATCCGGCTATGGCGTGCATTTCATCACGTACGGGCTGCCGTCCAGGCTTCACAGCTTCAACGGGAACCTCTTCTTTCACAAGGTCGAGCCGGGCGAGTACCCGCTATTCCAGCAATTCACCCCGTACGCCCTGAGTCTCGCGGCGAAGATCCGCGAGGTCGCCGTTCAGCACGATCTCGACATCGTCCACTCGCACTACGCGATCCCGTACGCGACTTCCGCGTTTCTCGCCAAAGAGATGCTCAAGACCGTGGGGCGCGACCTGAAGACGATCACGACGCTCCATGGGACCGACATCACGCTCGTCGGGCTCATGCCGTCGTTCTTCGAGATCACGCGATTCAGCATCTCGGTGAGCGACGCGATCACCGCTGTGTCGAGATTTCTCGAACGGGAGACGGTGCAGGCGTTCGGCATCGAGAAACCGATACGCGTCATACACAATTTCGTCGACTGCAACGAATTCCGGCCGTCGCGGAACGAGGAGATGCGCGAACGGTACGCGAAACCGGGGGAGAAACTCATCGTCCACGTCTCCAATTTCCGCAAGGTGAAAAACCTGCCCGCGGTGGTCGAGGTGTTCTCCCGGGTGAGGGAGTCTCATCCGACGAAGCTCCTTCTCGTGGGAGACGGCCCCGAACTGGAGGTGGTGGAGCGCGACGTGTCCGAGCGCGGACTTTCGTCCGACGTCGTGTTTCTCGGCGACCAGGAGTTCATTGCGGGTGTGCTCCCCGTGGGGGACGTGTTTCTCCTGCCCAGCGAGCACGAGAGTTTCGGACTGGCGGCGCTGGAGGCGATGAGCTGCGGCCTTCCCGTCGTGGCGTCGAATATCGGCGGCCTCCACGAAGTGATACAGGACGGCGAAACCGGTTTTCTGTTCGATCCCCACGACGTCGCGGCGATGAGCGACGTGATCGTGAGGCTGTTTGCGGACGAGAGGTGGCGGCGGACGGTGGGGCTCAACGCCAGGGAACGGGTAAAGCGGGACTTCGGCAAGGACAGAATCGTGGGCGAGTACATGTCTCTCTACGGAGAGCTTCTCTGAAGGTGCACCATGCGTCACGACGCGAAGTTCTGGGAAGCGGTGAAACAGATACGCGAGAAGGACAGCCGGTTCGAGCCCGACGCGTACGTGTTCGTGATGGAGTCTCTGGACCACACGCTCGGGAAACTGAGAGAGCGCAGGCACGTGTCGGCCGAGGAGCTGCTTCGCGGGATGTG
>CAZYCB010000190.1:0-1500 GCA_964645735.1 uncultured bacterium
TCGACTTGTGTTTTTGTCAGGATCGTCAAGATCTGCACCTGGTCGTCGACGACATCATAGAACACCCGAATGTCTCCGATACGGAGCCGGTACTGAGGCCTGCGCATTCCCCGGAGCCGTTTTATTCGACTCCGGCTGAGACGCGCGGGTTCGTGTCTCAGATGTCGTTCAATGGCGGCCCGCACCTGCCCCCGCTCGAAGGCGGATGAGCCACGGAAGTCGCGAACGGCAAGCGGAGACAGAATGATATCGTATTTCATTCTGGCTATAACATAGCCATATTATTGTCAGATGTCAAGAGGGGCCAGGTCGGTTCAGAGGGGTTTCGATGGTCCGGCCCTAACTTAGCTGACAGGAATCGATCACCGGGCATGGCCAATTCGTTCTGACTTAACCCCTGGAGCTCGCGGATGATTCGAAGAGACTCTCCGACGGAGACATCCGTCATCTTCTGAGCCTTCCTGAAATCTCTCCCTTTCACAGTCAGTTCATTTGTTGGTGCGCCGCAAGAGCGGCCACGCGCGCCTTGGCGTCCGCGATCTCCGTGAGATAGATGTCCGCCTCGCTCATGATCGTGAGGAACTTTTGGTACTGCGCGACGGCGTCCTTGGCTCGCCGTTTCTCTTCGTAGAGCTTGGCGAGGCGGTAGCGGAAGATGGGACGGATGAGGAGTCGATCCTGCGAATTCGGATCGTAAGTGACGAGCCGCTCGTACTCGATGATCGCCTTGTCTACATCGCCCTTTCTACAATAGGCACGGGCCAGCACGTCGCGTTCGAGGGGGTAGTTGAAGGCAAACAAATACTTGCTGAAGTTTAATGGAACCGCGGGCGGCGCGACCAACCGTCCCACACGGATGGCCTCGTCGACGGAACCTTCCGCGAGAAGCAGTTCTGCCTCGAGAGCGCCGCACGCGCCGGGTAGCCAGACGCGCATGAACGCGAGGGGCCACCCGGTCAAGTCGTTTTCCAGCTTGGGCAAAAGGGCCCTTGTCTCCACTAGCCTTGTTCTCACCGAGTCGATCTTTTCCTCCTCCAAATCAATCACAGCGAGAAAAATGTTGCCGTAAGCCCATGCTCCGGGCCACTTGTCTACACCGCCGAGCTTTCTTATCGTACCCAGCATTTCCTGCAGTTCCCTCCGGCCGAGCGTAGGCTCACCACGCATGACGTGCACGCACGAGCGGGCCGCGAGGACCTTCTCTTTCTCATCGAGGTTTCCAAGGGAGTCGTAAATCATGGTTGCCGTGGTGAGATTTGTGAACGCGGTCCTCGTGTTCCCGCGCACCCCCTGATACCACCCCGTATAGAAGTGGCCTTCGGCCCGATTGTTCTCGGAGGTTGATCTGCTCACCAACTGATCGATCCATTTCAACGCTGCGGGATAGTCTTCTTTCAACGCCAAGATATAGGCAATCTTTGATTCGGAGCCGAAGTCGGGTTTTAGCTCAAGCACTTCCCTATACTTGTCGATCGCATCGTCGTATTTCCCCCACCCGAA
>CAZYCB010000191.1:0-18652 GCA_964645735.1 uncultured bacterium
AAAGGCATCGCGGATCCGAAGATGGTCGCGATTACCGGCGGATCGTACGGCGGCTACGCGACGCTCGCGGGGCTTGCCTACACGCCGGATCTCTACGCTTGCGGGTTCGACTACGTTGGCGTCTGCAACCTGCTCACGCTGCTCAGCTCGATCCCTCCGTATTGGGAAACCATGAGAAAATTCTTCAACGAGCAAGTGGGCGATCCCAACGACCCGAAAGATGCCGAACGGCTCAGAAAACAATCCCCTCTCTTCTCGGCCGATAAGATCAAAGCGCCGCTGCTCGTCGTCCAGGGCGGCAACGACCCCCGCTGCAAACTGCCCGAATCGAAACAGATCGTTATCGCCATGCGTGACCTTGGCCGCGACGTCGAATATCTGATTGCCGACGACGAGGGCCATGGATTCGCGGGCGCCGACAACAGGAGCGCTTTCAGGGTGGCTCAGGAGAAGTTCTTCGCGAAACACCTGGGCGGACGGTACCAGGAATCGGTCAAGGAGAGCGTGGCGAAACGTCTCGGAGAGATGGTCGTCCCGGTCGCGACGGTGACGCTCGATGAAGCCGCCGGGGATATCGAATCGGCGAAGAAAGCCCCGCTCCCGGCCGTCGACACGAGCCATCTCAAGCCGGCGAAGTTCACCTACGCGGGCAAGGTCGCGACTCAGGGGCAGGAAATCGACGTGACAAGCGCTGTCTCGCATGCGGGGGCGAAGCGCGACGGTCACGATGTATGGAGAATCGTCGCCGCGCAGTCGAGCCCGATGGGCGAAGCGGCCGATACGTTCGACGTCGATCTCAAGACGCTCAGGCCCGTGTACCGCGGCGCCAAGCAGGGTCCTGCGACCGTGCGTGTGAACTACTCCGAGAAGTCGATCAAGGGCGCGATCAGCATGCCGGGAAGGGAAATGCCTCTCGCCAGCGACCTGGAGGCGCCCGTCTATGGAAGCGACTCGGCGCTCGATGTCGTGTTGGCGTCACTGCCGCTGGCGCCCGGATACAAGACCACGCTGCGGACGTTCGACGTCCTCTCGCAGGCGGTCAAGATCCTGACCGTCGAAGTCGTCGGCGTCGAGAAGGTGATCGTTCCCGCGGGGACTTACGAGGCGTTCAAGGTCGAGCTGAAGAACATGGACGGAGAGGTCGGAGGCGGCACCGTCTATGTCAAGACGGGCGATGACCGTTATAAAGTCCGATCCGTCATGCAGCTGCCCCCGATGATGGGCGGCGGCACGATGACATCGGAGCTTCGGACTGTCGAGTAGCCGGAGTCTGTACTCGCAGGTATCCGCGTGTAACCCCGCCGTCGAGCCTCCGGGTTCGGCGGCGGGGTTCTGCTTTTGTCCTGCGTTCGCCTGCCGACGCGATCCTCACGGTCGATCAGTGTCGAAAAGGACGATTTTGCGGGTTGCCAGGATGCCGCCTCCGCTTATAATCGGTTGTGCGAAATCGACCTTACGGTCGCGGAGAAAGGTGTCGCGTTGTGACGATCGTCAGGGAGCAACTTACGTCCGGCGAGCTTTCAGACATGGCCGCCGCCATGTTCGGCAACGTAGTCAAGGCTGTCGTCGACGTCGAGAAAGCCCTTCTCGCGGTTGACGGGGAACTCCATTCGGATCTCGAGGCGCTGCTCCTCGAGGATGGGTCGAAACCCCAAAACCTGTGGGGGATCAACCTGTATCCCGAACTGCAAGGTGACGATTTTGTCGAATTCGACTCGATGATCAACATGAGGCCGTCGCAGGGGAACAAAAGCCGCGGCGTTGAAGACTCGGCGACGCGCGCGAAGATAATCCGCGTCGTTGCCCAGAGGATTTCGCGATGACCTATCAACACGAGGATCTTGCGGCAGGGCGCTGGAAGCAAATGCCGCTCCTGGAGAGGATGGCGAATATCGGCGGCGAGGTGGAGCGCGCCTTGAAGTGGCGCGCGAAGAATAACCTCGAGTACAGCCGGATGGCCTTCGAGCGGGCCCTCGAATTGATCGATCTCAGTCTGGAATACCCTCATAAGCCTTCTCATCTCAAGGAAATCGCCCGCTTGCGGGAGGCGCTGACAGATTACTTCGCTGGCTCCAACGAGTTCGAATCCACAGAATCTTCCTGGAGGAACTACTTCTTGCTCTTCACCTACGCGGCCCGAAGGAGATCTTAGCGCCACGGGGGGCGTGATGATCGGGGAAACGATTTCCCATTACAAGATCCTCTCGAAGCTCGGCGAGGGCGGGATGGGTGTCGTCTACAAGGCCGAGGATATCCGTCTCCATCGCACCGTCGCCCTCAAAGTATTGCCTCCGGAACTCACACGCGACAGAGAGGCTAAAACGCGCTTCATGCACGAAGCTCGGGCGGCCTCCGCGCTCCAGCACCACAACATCTGCACGATTCACGAGATCGACGAGACTCCCCAAGGGCAGCTCTTCATCTGCATGGATTGCTACGAGGGGGAGACGCTCGGAGAGCGAATTGCGAGGGGGCCCCTTTCCGTGAGAGAGGCCGTCGGCATCGCTTCGCAGGTCGCCGAAGGACTGTCGGAAGCGCACCATGCGGGAATGGTCCATCGTGACATCAAGCCGGCCAACATCCTGATCACGCGAAGCGGCGTGGCGAAAATCCTCGATTTCGGCGTCGCGAAGCTCGCGGGACAAACAAAGGTTACGAAAACGGGGATGACAGTGGGGACGGTGGCGTACATGAGCCCGGAGCAGGCGAGGGGAGGCGAGGTCGACGAGCGAACCGACATCTGGTCGCTGGGGGTGATGATGTACGAAATGCTCGCCGGGTGGGCGCCCTTCCGGGGAGACGTGGAAGCCGCCCTTCTGTACTCGATCGTGAATCAGGATCCGGAGGCGGTGACGGCGCTCCGTCCCGACGTGCCGATAGAGCTGGAACGCGTGGTGATGCGCTCGCTCGCGAAGGACCCCGAGAAACGCTACGCGTCTGCGGACCACCTGCTCGGGGAATTGAAAAACATCCAGACCCATCAGGATCTGCTTCGAACACGAGGGCGGTGGTCGCTGTGGCGGATGCGGCACCGCCCGGTCGTGAGAGCAGCAGCGTTCGTGCTCATCGCGGTGGCTGCGGCTATCGCCGCGATACGGTTCTGGCCGGGGCGAGCCGAGGCGATCGACTCCGTCGCAGTGCTCCCCCTCGACAATGTATCGGGCGATCCAGAGCAGGAGTACTTCGTCGACGGGATGACGGACGAGCTCATCGGTCAGCTGGGGAAAGTCCAAGCTCTCACCGTGATCTCGCGGACATCGAGCATGCGGTACAAGAATGTCGAAAAGCCCCTTCCGGAAATCGCGCGCGAGCTGCACGTGGGCTCGGTGCTGGAAGGCTCCGTCCGGCGTGAGGGCGACCGCGTGAGGATCTCGCTTCGTCTCGTGGATGCGCGAAAGGACAAGAGCCTGTGGTCGGATACTTACGACATGACGATGGCCGGCGTTTTCGCCATGCAGACCGAGGTTGGGAAAAAGGTTGTCCAGGCGTTGAGAGCGACCTTGGCTCCCGGGGAGAGAGACAGACTCGAAGTGAAACCGCAGGTCAATGCGGAGGCCTATCAGTTGTACTTGAAGGGCGTGTTCTACTCGAACAAACTGGCGGAAAACGAGACGTGGAAAGCCATCGACTACTTCGAGCAGGCCTTGGATCTGGATCCAAACTACGCAGCTGCATATGCAGGCCTTGCCCGGGCCTACCGGTTGCTGTCTATCTACGGCCACGCCTCCCCCGAGGAGACGTATCCCAAGGCCAAGGAGAATGCCTTGAAGGCCCTGCGCCTGGATGAGTCATTGGCCATGGCTCACTGGGCGCTCGGGATGCTGTGCTTTTTTGACTGGGACTGGAGGAGTGGCGGGAAGGAGATCGAACGGGCCATCGAGTTGGAGCCGAATAATGCGCTCATTCGGGCAGGATACGCAGGGTTCTTCTGGTACATGAACCGGGCGAATGACGCGGTAGTGCAGCAGAAGCGGGCCGTCGAGCTGGATCCGCTCGATGTCGCGACGCTTCAGAATCTCGGCGAGACTTTCTATTACGCCAGACGTTACGACGAGGCGATCAAAGCGTCGCTCCAAACGATCGAGATGGATTCCACGTTTCCCCAGGCGCACATGTTCCTGGGAATGGCCTACGCAGCGAAGGGGATGCGAAAAGAAGCTGTAGAAGCCCTCGATCGCGACATGGAAATCTCGGGAGGAAAGAAGCCCGAAATCGACTCGTGGATCGCCATCGGATACGCCATGGCGGGCGACACGGTCCGAGCCAGGGAGATCTACGCTGCCAGGGTTGAGCTGCGAAAAAGCGAGTTCGTGTCGGAATTCCCTCTCGCATGCGCGTGCTTCGCTCTCGGCGACATCGATCGGGGCTTCGAGTGGCTCGAGAAGGGATTCGAAAGGCGGGACCCCCGCATGTCATTTCTCAAAATCCATCCAGCGTGCGACAACGCGCGCTCCGACCCGCGATACGCGTACTGGCTCAAAAAGATGGGATTCGATACGTGATTGGATGGTTCGGCCGCGCACACGGTGACCAATCGTGGCGCGACGGGCCGGGGGCCCCCTGCCCTCCACGCCTCGGAAATCCTCGTTTGCACCTCATTCCCCCAGATAAGCGGCCTTCACACGGGGATTTTCGAGCAGCTTCGTCGCCTCGTCGGTCACCGTGATCGATCCGGTTTCCATCACGTAACCGCGGTGGGCGAGCTTTAAGGCGAGGCGCGCGTTCTGCTCGATGAGGAGGATCGACATCCCGTGCTGGTTGAGCTCGCGGATCACTTCGAAGATTTTGAGAACGACCATCGGCGCGAGACCCAGCGAAGGTTCGTCGAGAAGGAGGAGCGAGGGGTTTCCCATGAGGGCGCGAGCGACGGCGAGCATCTGCTGTTCGCCGCCCGAGAGCGTCCCGCCGGTCTGCGACCGGCGCTCCTTGAGGATAGGAAAGAGCGCGAAGCACTTCTCGATGTCTTGGGGTATTTGCGCGGTGTCCTTGCGGACGAATGCTCCCATCTGGAGATTCTCGAGCACTGTCAAGCGGGGAAAGATCTTCCGCCCCTCGGGCGACTGGCAGATCCCGCGCCGCACGATGTCGTGTGCCGGCCGGTTGGTGATGTCCTCTCCGGAGAAACGGATCGTTCCCTCACGCACGCGGTTGATGCCGGCGACGCACATGAGCATCGTCGTTTTGCCGGCGCCGTTCGCGCCGATCACGGTGACGATCTCTCCGCGGCGGACTTCGAGCGAGATCCCCTTCAACACGGCGATGGGGCCGTAGCCGGCGTGGACGTTATCGAGTGTGAGTAGAGTCTCCATCGTTGTCACGCGTCTCGACCGTCCGCTGATCGAACAGCCGCAAGCCGCATCACGCCGTCTCTTCTTTGCCGAGATACGCCTCGATCACCTTCGGGTTCGCGCGGACTTCCGCGGGAGTCCCCTCGGCGATCTTGATGCCGTAGTCGAGCACAGCGATCCGGTCGGATATTCCCATGACGACTCTCATATCGTGCTCGATGAGGAACACGGTGATCCCCTGGTCGCGTATCTTCCCGATGAGCGACATGAGCGCCACCGTTTCCGAGGGATTCATGCCCGCGGCGGGCTCGTCGAGAAGAAGCAGTCGAGGCTCCGTTGCGAGCGCCCGGGCGATCTCGAGACGGCGCTGATTGCCATAGGGGAGGCTCCCCGCGAGCTGCCCCGCGCGCTCCCTGAGGCCGCAGAACTCTAGGATCTCGAGCGCGCGTGCGTTCGCCCGCTTCTCCTCGCGCCGGAACTGGGGGGAGCGGAGAACGTTCTGCCAGGCACGCGACCGCAGGTGCGCATCCATTCCCGATAGCACGTTTTCACAAACCGTCAGGTCGTGGAAGAGACGTATGTTCTGGAACGTCCGGCAAATTCCCTGGCGCGTGATCGCGTGAGGCGCGCGGCGCTGTCTCTGCCAGACGACCCATGCCCCCGCGGCCCCGACCGCGCCGCCGCAGACGAAGCTCGCCACCGACGAAAGCGGATGGTCGCCGAAGAACCGAAAGAAATCGGCAATCGCTTTTCCCCATGGAAACGGCGCGAGATACTGATAGTTCGCCGTGATCGCCGTTTCCCACAACAACACGAGGTGCGTGCAAACGAGGGAGGCCAGCGCGACGAAAAGCGCGATCGCGCCGATGCCGAGTCCGGCGTGAAGCGTGAAGGGCCGCTTGAGATCGCGTCCGAGAAAGAGAACCTCTCCCGCCGTCGGCTCGTGGACACCCGTGATCGCGTTGAACACGGTGGTTTTTCCGGCGCCGTTGGGGCCGATGATGGCGAGAATTTCGCCCTCGTGGATCGCGAGATCGAGATCGCCTACCGCGGTAAGCCCGCCGAACTTGACCGTCAGACCTTTCATCTCGAGAACGTTCATTTCACGCCATCCTGGCCGTTCGCGGGCCCTCGAGGGATCGAACGGATCGAAGCCCCGGCGGCCGCTGGCTCGGGAGCCGGTTCGGGTGCGTCGGAGCGTGTGCGCACCGACGGAAAAACACCGTGGGGCCGGAACCGCATCATGATGACGAGAGCCGCACCGAAGAAGAGAAACTTCCAGTTGGACGGCGTGAGATACACGCTAGCGCTGCTCGAAAGCCCCGCCTGCTGCATCGCCTCCGTCGCTTTTTTCAAGAAGATGTCGAATCCCATCACGATCGCTGCTCCAAAGAGAACTCCGCGAATGCTCCCCATGCCGCCCACGATCAAGATGCAGAGAACGGTAATCGAGACCATGAAATCGTACGTGGTGGGCTCGGCCGTCGTTTCGAGCTTGCTCGCGTAGAGGACGCCGGCGAGCGCGCAAATCGCCGCGCAGATGGCGAACGCGGAGAGCTTTCCGCGTGTAGCGTTGATCCCCATGCAGCCGGCGGCGAGCTCGTCTTCGCGTATCGAGATCCACTGCCGGCCGAGGCGGGACTTCTCGAGATTGCGGACGACGAGAATGACCACCAGGAGGATGCCGAGGAAGAGGTAGTACCAGCTCTGGTAGTTCGTCGAGTCGAGAGAATGGCCGAAGAAACGGGGCGCCGGAAGTGGGTTGATTCCCTGGGTCCCCTGCGTGATCGGGTCGAGGTTTCTCAGGACGTCCTGGACGATCTCTCCAAAACCGAGTGTCACGATCGCCAGGTAGTCTCCCCGAAGCCTGAGCGTTGGCGAACCGAGGAGAAGCCCGGCGACGAGACCTACGACGGGTGCGATGAGCAGGGCGCCCCAGAATCCGAGCTGAAAAGGATAGATCGAACACGAGAGAATCGCGTACGCGTAGACACCGATCGCCATGAACGCCGCCACGCCGAGGTGGAGAAGGCCGGTATAACCGACGACGACGTTCAAACCGAGTCCCATGAGGGCGAAGACGATGACGCGCTGGCAGACCTCGTTGCCGACGGCCCACAACCGCAGCCCCACTCTGGAGAGAAGAATGTCGGTGAGCGGGAGCACGAGCGCCAGTGCGAGGAGAACCCATTCGGGTTTGATCTTCCTCATGCGCGCTTTCATGTGCGTCACACCTTCTCCGGTGTGCGCGCTCCCAAGAGCCCGCTGGGGCGGAAGATGAGGACGAGAATCAGGACGCCGAATACGATCGAGTTGGTCCAGCGCGCCGCGACGTACTGGTCGCTCATCGCCCTCACGAGACCGATGAAGATCCCGCCGAGCATCGCGCCGGGCAGATTGCCGATGCCGCCGAGGACCGCGGCCGTGAACGCGTCCATCCCCGTGCGGAAGCCGAGCTGAAAGTAGATCGTCGGGTTGAACAGCGGATAGACCACGGACGCGAAACCCGCGAGCGCGCCGCCGATGGCGAACGTGGCGCCAATCACGCGGTTGATGTCGATCCCCATGAGCTCTGCGGCGACGCGGTTTTGAGCGGTCGCCCGCATCGCTTTGCCCAGCGTGGTGTACTTCACGAAAAGCGTGATCCCCGTGAGCAGCGGAATGGTCACGCCGAATACGAGAAGATCCCGCCAGGTGAACTGCACGGCCGTCTTCAAACCCAAATAAGAAAGGATGTTCGCGTTCGAAACAAGAGAAGGAAAGTTTTTCGGCGCCGCCGCGCTCCGTCCGCCGCCGAAAACATCCATGGGCAAGCCGCCCCAGAACTGTCCGAGGTTCATGAAAATGAACGACACGCCGATCGCGGCGACGAGAGGCGCAAGCTTGGGCGCATTACGGAGCGGGCGGTACGCCACGCGGTCGACGGTCCAGTTGAGACCCGCACAGAAACACGGCACGAGTAGCATGATGAGGACGAGCCCTCCCGCCGTGGCCCCGCCGGAGGCGGGAAGGGAATCGAGGCCAAGCGCCCCGACTATGGTGAGGGAGAGGAACGTGCCCAGCATGAAGAGGTCGCCGTGGGCGAAGTTGATGAGCTCCACGATGCCGTAGACCATCGTGTAGCCCAGCGCGATGAGCGCGATGATCATCCCGTTGGACAAACCGGTGATGAGCTGCTGAACGAAGATCTCGAAAGAACTCATGGGATCCGGGGGAGCGGCGGCTGTCATCGGGAAAGACTCGCGCCCGGCGCCGGCGCGTTTCACGCCGGCACGAAAACGAAGACGGAGGTTACGAACCGCCGCCCAGAGTCTCCACGAACTGGAACTTTCCGTCTCGAATGACCATGCCGCTCATCGTCGTCAGTGTGGTGTCGCCGTTGGGATCGAACGACCACTTTCCCAAAACGCCGTCGAAATCCCGCGTCGCGGCGACGGCGTCCAGTACGGCGAGACGGTCTTTCTTTCCCGCGCGCGCGATGGCATCGAGGGTTACCCGTCCCGCTTCATAACCGTACACCGCGTACACTTCGGGCTCGACCTGATACTTCTCGCGGTATCTGCGGACGAAATCGGCGCCCTTTCCCGTCAGCTGGTCAGCGGGAAGCCCCCCGAACGTTGCGTACGTCTCCACGCAGTTCTCCGGTCCGACGGACTGGATGAACGCCAGCTCGACGCATCCGTCGGGGATCATGAGCTTTCCCTGGTAACCCGATCCGCGCAGATCCTTGGCGAACTGGCCGGCGTTCGACTGCGTGACGCCTCCAAAATAGACGAGATCGGGGTTCAGGGCCTTTATCTTCGTGGCGAGCGCTTTGTAGTTGGCGGCCCTGACGTCTATGCCTTCCGTTCCGAGCATGCGAATGCCGATCTGTTCCGCGTGAGATCCGAAAACGTCCGTGATGCCTTTGCCGTACAGCTCGCGATCGTGAACGATGAACGCGCTCGTGACGCCCATCTTTTTCGCCCATTCCGCACCCATCGACCCCTGAAGGTCATCCGCCGGCACGACGCGGAAAAAGTTGGGCCGTCCGGTGGGCCTGTAGATTTCGGGTTCGTTGGACTCGCCTTTGCCCGGTTTGGTCAAACCGGAATACGTATTCGCCGGCGATACCATCACGAGTCCCGCCTGATTGAGCTTGGGGATCGAGATCTTGGCGGCGCCGGAGTTGAACGTGCCGAGGTAGGCCATCACGTCCGGGTCCTTGATCGCCCTGTCCGCGTTCGCCGCTTCGAGAGCCGGGTCCCAGCTGCCGCGCTGGGGAGAGGCATCATCCCAGTCTTCGTAAAGGATTGTGCAACCCGCCACGCTGCCGCCGGCATCTTCGATCGCCATGCGGATCCCGTTCGTGATGCTCGTGCTCTGCGCGTTGGCGCTACCCGTGCGGGGAAGGCTCGAGACGATCTTGATGACCTTCGGGTTGCCGGCCGTCCCCTTCTGGGAACACGCGGTGATGGACCCGCACGCGGCGAGCGCCGCGGCGAGAAGGGCGAGCGAGCGATACACGGTGTTTCTCATGAGATCCTTCCCCTTCGCATTGAGAGCCGAATCCAAGACTACATGAAGCACGCGCCAGGGCCAAGGGATTTTCTGGAGCGCATCTTTCTCCGCGTCTCCTGGCCGCAACGAGTTCCGTGAATCGAGTGGCCGCTACTTCGCTTCGAGCGTCATCGGATCGCGGAGCGGCAGAATCGTCATCGGGCCGAAATCGGAAAACTTCTCGTTGTGCTTGTCCGACCCTTTTTGCACGGCCTCCGGATCGCCAACGACGAGAAACACGAGCTTGTCCGGGTGCAGGTATTTCTGCGCGGCGGCCAGCACGTCGTCCGGAGTCACCGCCGCGATTCTCTTCGTGTAGTTCTGCCAGTAATCGTCGGGCCGTCCCGTGTAGTCGTCATCGGCGAACGTGTTGACCATGTTGCTCTTGCTGCCGAAGGGGTTGACCACGTCGCTGATGAAGCTCGCCTTGGCGTTGTCGACGATCTCTGCGTCGCATTTCTCGGTCCGTATGCGCCCGATCTCATCGAAGATCAGCCTCGTGCCGAACGCTCCTGTGGCGTGCTTGGTCTGAAACCACGCCCGGAAGGTCCCCGGGAAGAGGACCGGACGTTCGAAGGCGCTTCCTGCGTTGTACGCGAGACCCTCGTCGGAGCGCACGCGGCGCACGATGCGCGATGTGAACCCGCCGCCGCCGAGGATGTCGTTCATCACCAGGAGAGCATACTGATCGGGAATGTCCCGCTTGACGCCGATGTGTCCGACGCGGATGCGCGACTGATTGACGTCTTCCTTCTTGATCATGTACACGCCGGGTTTCGGATCGGGCACCTGATCGGAGATCGCCGGAAGATTCAGAGTCTGGTCGGGCCATCCGGCGAGCAGGGCGTCGAGCTTCGCGAGGATCTCTTTTGTCTTGAAATCGCCGGAGACGGCGAGGATGAAGTTCTTGGGGAAGAAATACTTTTTGTGGAAAGCGATCACATCCTCGCGCGTGATCGATTTGACGGACTGCTCGGTGCGGCGATAGGGAGTCGTGCACGGATGGTCGCCGTACAAGAGGAACTGCCACTCGCGGGACTCGATGTCCGACGTCGACGCGTTCCGCTGCTCCATCTCGGAGAGAACATCCCCGCGGTACCGGTCGAGAACCTTCTGATCGAAGATCGGCGTGCGGAGGACCTTTTTCAACAACGCAAGACCTTCGTCCATATCCTTCGACAAACAGAAGAGGTTCGCCGTGCCCTGCGATCCGCCGATGGCGACGGAGATATCGCCGGCAAGGAACGCGATCCGCTCGTCGAGCTCCTTCGCGGTCATGCCCTCGACGCCGCCGTTTCGCATCAGGTAGCCGGCCATGTCGGCGAGCCCGGCTTGTTCGATCGGTTCGTACATCGAACCCGTGCGAACGAGAATGGTGAGTTCGAGCGTTGGAACCGCCCTGTTCTCCGTCACGTAAGCGGTGGCGCCGCACTTGAGGCGATGGCGGTAGTCGGCCGGTTTGGGCGGCTGGTAGTTCAGCTCTTCGAACGCGAGCTTGTCGGGGTGATCGACGATGCCGCCCGCCGCGGCTGCGGACGGAAGGACCAGCGCGGCGGCCAGCGACAGCGCCGCGATTGCCAGCACGACGGCGGCGGTTTGCAGCCGCCCCGTTGACAGAATGGACACGCTTTTCATCTTCGTTTCTCCTTCGGGGTGCGACTTACTTTCCCTCGGCGGCCTTGAGTTCTTTGAGATGTTCGTTGGCGATCTTCAGCAGTTTCTCCATCTGCTCCTTCTCCTGCGGGTCCTCGACCTGATCCACACGCATGGAGAACATCTGGATCATCTGCTCCAGACGGGCGGCGTCTTTCATCGATTGGATCATCTGCACCGCCTGCGCGAAGCGCGGATCCTCGCCGCCGCCACCCTCACCCTCCGCGGCCGACTTGGAGTTGATGATCAGCACGTTCCTCTGGTCGTTCGCGAAGTACGCGTTGGCCACGCGCTGAACGTCCGCGGCGGTCACCAGATCGCACTTGTCCGGATTATTGTTGGCCTCGGTCCAGTCGCCCTTGGCGGCGTTGTCGCCGAGATAGAACAGGATGCCGATGCCCGACATGATGTCCATCGCACGGATCTTCTGGACGCGGAGCTGGTTCTTGACCTTCTGCAGTTCCTCCGCCGTTACCGGATTCTTCTGCAGGTCGTCGATGACTTCGTACATCGCGGCCTCCAGCTGTTCGGCCCGCACGCCGGACACTCCGACCGCGGAGATGTCGAACGCTCCCGCGTACCTCCGTGAATCCTGACTGGCCTCGACTTCGAGACCGCCGCCACCGAACATCCGCCTCCCGCCGCCGCTCGATCCCTTGGCGATGCCCTTCTCCTCGACGAGCTTCTTGTACAGCCGGCCGGTCTTGCCGCTCATGATGCCGGCGAGCACTTCGAGCGGATAGCTGTCGGGGTGCTTCCACGCCACGGTGTGGTACCGGATATCGGCCTTCGGATTCGTCTCCGCCTCGGCGATCAAGCGCTTCTCTCCGTGCTGCTTCTCTTCGAGAGTCACGACGTCGGGAGGCGGCGTTTTGCTGCGCGGTATCCGTGCGAAGTACTTCCTGACCATCTCGATCATCTTGCCGGGCTCGAGATCGCCGACGAGGACCATCGTGAGATTGTTGGGCGCGTAGTATGTGTCGTAGTACGTATCGGCCTGTTCACGCGTGATGCTGCCCAGGTCGGAGGGCCACCCAACGACATCCCAGCCGTACGACGACGACTTCCAGAACATCGCCTGGAAATCCTCCTCGATCGCGCCCGTGGGCGTCGATTCCAGGCTCAACCGGCGCTCCTCCCGCACCACGTCCCGCTCGGAGTAGAATTCGCGAAAAACAGGGTTGTTGAATCTGTCGGACTCCAGCCACATGAACAGCTCGATCTTGTTCTTGGGCAAACGGACGAAGTAAACCGTCTCGTCTTCGGAAGTGAACGCGTTCAGGAAGAATCCGCCATTCTTGGTGTAGAGGTCGTCGAGCTGGTCTTTGACGATGAGTTTCCGCTCTTCGACGACGAGGCTGTCGAACACGGCGTCGAGCTCGCGGTAGCGGGGGGTCTTGGCCTCGGGGTCGAGCATGTCCTCGATTTCCCCGCGGCGGAGTTTGTCCCGCATGATCCCCTCCTCGGCGCGGATCAGCACCCTGAGAGAATCGAGCTTGGCCATGATCTCCCGGTCGCGCTCGAAGTCCGTCGTTCCGATCGTTTCGGTGCCCTTGAACATCATGTGTTCGAAAAGATGGGAAATGCCCGTGATGCCGGTTTCTTCGTTCGCCGAGCCGACACGGGCGATTATCGCACCCATGATCGTCGGCGTATCGTGACGCTCGACCATCAGGACCTGCATGCCGTTGTCGAGCCGGTATTCCTTGGCATCGATTCTCTGGGCGGCCGCTGGAATCGCGGCGGAGAGTATGGCGATCGCCGCGGACGCGGACGCGAACGCCGCGTAGATACGAGTTCTGCTCATCAACTGCTCCTTTAAGCTTGAGCTTGGCGGGTAGTGACGCTATGTGCCAGAACCTGGACGCGCTGGACGAATCGCGCCGATCCGTGTTCCCCTGGCAGTTCGTCAAAGCAGGAATACTAAACGATTGCAGCGTGAGAAATCAAGCGGGGTTGCGAGACCACGGCTTGACGGTTTTCCGCTGCGGACGTAAGCTACGCGCGAAGCGCGAAGGTGCAAGGGGACCAGCATCCGCAAGGAGGGTGAAATGCGTAACTTCAGAATTGTCTTCGTCATGGCGATGATTTCCGCAGGGCTCGTGCTGACGTGGACTCCCGTCCATGCGCAGCTCGGTGGCCTCAAGGACAAGCTCAAGAAGAAGACGGAAAAGAAGGCGGAAGAGGCAGTCGATGAGACCGTCGACAAAGCGACGGGCGAGGCGACGGAAGAAAAGACGGAACAGTCGGAGGCGGAGAAGACCGAACCTACAGCCGCCGGAAAAGGCGGAACGGCCGCAGCCGAAAACATGACGTTGTACACCAAGTACGATTTCGTGCCGGGTGACAAAGTGATCTTCTTCGACGATCTCTCGGGCGAGGAACTCGGCGAATTTCCTTCTCGTTGGAAGCTCGATAACGGGGTGTTCGAAGTGGCGAAACAGGGTGACGAGAAGTACATCATGTGCACCGACGAGGGATTCATTCGCCCAAAAGTGGCGGCAGGTCCGCTGCCTCCTAAGTACACAGTGGAGATGGAATTCTACGCCAAAGGGCCGGAATCCAGAGGGCACTGGTACCACATTGTATGGGTTGACGCGGAGAACCAGGAGATCGGCACGTTCGGGATGGAGAGTAACGTTCACACGTTTCTGAGAATCATGGACGACAATCTCGCGGACAAGGAACTCCCGAGCCCCGTCGGTCCGGGCAAGCACACGATGCGCATCATGGCCACCAAGAGCACGGTCAAGTGCTATGTCGACAACGAGCGCGTGGCCAACGTGCCCGCTGTCGAAGGCTTCGCCCCGGTCGGGTTCAAGGTCTATATGGACCCGTATCTGGATGAGCCCAACAATCCGATGCTCATGCGAGGCTTCCGCTATGCCGAGGGAGGGAAGACGCTCAAGGAACAGCTCGACGAGGCGGGGAAGATCGTCACGCACGGGATTCTGTTCGACTCCGGTTCCGACAAGATCAAGGCGGAGTCGTTCAAAACGCTCGCTGACATAGGACAGCTTCTCACAGAGAACACCGCGCTCAAGCTGTCCATCGAGGGGCACACGGATAGCGACGGCGCCGACGATTTCAATATGACGTTGTCCGACAAACGAACCAAGTCGGTGAAAACGTACTTGATGGAAACCTACAAAATCGACGGTGCCCGCCTCGAGACGAAGGGCCTGGGCGAAACCAAGCCGATCGACACGAACGACACCGCCGAAGGAAAAGCCAACAACCGGCGCGTCGAACTCGTGAAGATCTGAGGTGCGCCAGGCTTCGAGCTATCGATGACGTTCGGCCGATGGGCCCTCGCACCGGACCGATGCGAGGGCCCATCTCACACGGCCGGCGCGCGGAACCTTGACAGGGACGATCCGTTCGCGCGGCGCGTGTGGCTCGGGTGGTGGCGGGGCGCGGGGTTCACGCAGCGCCTCACCGGGCGCGCAATGCTTGTGTATTCGCCGTGGATTCTCCCCCGCCGCCAGGTTGACAATAGACCTTTCCCGTGTTAGAAGATCACGGATACAGTGGATCTTTTCTGCGCCCGAACGGTACAACCCCGGAATCGTTGGAGTGCTCGTCGCGCGGCGATAGTCGAAAAGGAGGACACCTTGAGGAACTTGAAGCACACGATCACGATCAGCTCGACCATTCTGGGGTTCGCTCTCGCATTTGCCTTTGCGGGTGCCGCGATGGCGCAGACGGCCGGAGAGGAAAAAGCGAAAACGGACGTCAAACACGAATGCGCCGACAAGACCGAGGTCACGCAAGAGGAACTCGCCGCGTCGGTGCCCGCTCTGACGGACTTGCACGAAGTCGTGTACCCGCTCTGGCACACGGCGTATCCCGACAAGAACTTCGACCTGATCAAGGAACTCCTTCCGGAGGCGGACGCACTCACCGCGAAGCTGGACGAGGCCAAGCTGCCGGGCATCCTACGCGACAAGCAGGAGGCGTGGGACCAGGGCAAGACCAACCTGAAAACCGCCCTTCAGCAGCTGCATTCAGCGGTGGAGGCGAATAACCAGGACGAGATGCTCAAGCAGACGGAAGCTTTCCATGCCGCGTTCGAGAAGCTCGTTCGCACGATTCGTCCGATCGTCACGGAGCTGGATGCTTTCCATCAGGAGATGTACAAGCTCTACCACTACCATGCGCCGCAGTACGATCTGGCGCAGATCCGCGCCACCGTGACGGCCATGCAGGAAAAACTCCCCGCACTGAAAAAAGCCCCCCTGCCGAAGCGGTTGACGGACCGGCAAAAGGATTTTGACGCCGCTGTGGTGCAGCTGGAAACGGCCGTTGCCGAACTGGGCAAGACCGCACAGGGTGAAGACAAGAAGGCGATCCTCGCGGGAGTCGAGACGGTCCACAGCGCATACCAGCAGACCGAGCGGGTATTCGACTAACAGGGTCTCGCACTCATCCGAGCCGCTCGAGAATGGTCCTGTATCGGGCGTCCTTGCGAACGGGCTCCAGGTCGGGATCGTTTTCGAGCCACACCCGGTGAGCGAAACCATTGTCGACAGCCTTCTCGAGACACTCGAAGCATCTGTCGTGATCGCCCATGACGCAGAAGAGGCACCCGGCGTTGTAGAGCGTCGCCACATCGTCGGGTGCCAATTTCATGGCTCGTTCGTTCCATTCGAGAGCCTTGTTTTTTCTCCCCAGCTCGAGTTGCGCGTGGGCGCCGAGATACCACGCCCGTGCGTCTTCGGGGTGCAGCTCCAGATGCCATTCGGCGATGGCGAGTCCCCGGCGAAATGCGGCGATCTTGTCCCCTTCGCGGTTCAGTCCACGATAGGTGTCCGCGCACAGGATCGGTGCCTGGTAGTCCTCCGGCCTCACCTCGCCGGCTTTGGCGAAGAGGGTCGCGGCCTTCTCGAGTTTCCCCTGCGACCTGGCCGTGCGGGCGTAGAAGTAGTACGCCTCGAATAATTTCGGCGAGAGCTCGATAGCCCTCTCGAACTCCGCTTCCGCCTCCTCGTAGCGCTTGTCGAGCGAGACGGCGAGCCCGTGAGAGGCGTGCGCCTCGGCGAGTTCGGCGTCGATCTCGAGGGCCTTGCGGCTGGCCGTCATGGCGTTCTCGATATTCGTTCTGTCGCTGTCGTAATACATGTAGATCATCGAATAGCAGTCGGCGAGGCCGCAGTAGGCCATCGCGTACTGGGGATCGCGAATGATCGCGCTCGTGAACATATTCCGCGCGTACTCGAGCCCCTTCGCGCTAAACCCGTGGAAATACTGCCGTCCCCGTAT
Organism: uncultured bacterium; assembly: GCA_964645735.1. GTDB lineage: Bacteria > Krumholzibacteriota > Krumholzibacteriia > WVZY01 > WVZY01 > CAZYCB01. Next base: position 16,743 of record CAZYCB010000191.1, read on the forward strand.
GTAGCACTGGTACGCCTCCACGTTCGTCGTTGGCACTTTGAAGAGCGCCCTCTTCTCCCTTTCGGTCAGAGTCACTTCCATCGCGTGGACGATGTTCTTTCCGATCTCGTCCTCCACGGCGAACACGTCCTCGAGTTCCGTGTCGTACTTCTCCGACCACAGGTGGTAGCCGTCGCTCACGTTGATCAGCTGAGCCGTGATCCGCAGCCTGTTGCGTGACTTGCGGACGCTGCCCTCGAGAATGGTGCCGGCGCCGAGTTTCCTGCCGATTTGCCGGATATCGAGAGTCTTGCCCTTGAAGGCGAAGGACGACGTGCGTGCCACCACGTGCAGCCCCTGAACCTTGGACAAGTCGTTGATGATCTCCTCGGCGATGCCGTCGCAAAGAAAGTCCTGCTCCTTGTCGGCGCTCATATTGTCGAACGGGAGAACGGCGACCGACGGGAGATCCGATGCCGCGGAGGCCGGGGCGCCCTCCAGTTCGTCCCGCGCGTCCTTCAAATCGAGAAGCATCTCGTCGGCGCTCGGGTAACGGTCGTCGGGTTTCTTCTCGAGCGCCCTCTGAACGATGCGGTCGAGGGAGGCGGGGACTTCGGCCCGAACGGTCGAGGGTGGAGCCGGATCCTCGTTGACGAGCTGATAGACGATGGCAACTTCCTCGTCGGAACGGAACGGAACATGCCCGACGATCATCTCGTACAGACAAACTCCGAGCGACCAGAGGTCGGCTCGATGGTCCACGGGGCTTCCCTGGGCTTGTTCCGGCGACATGTACGCCACGGTGCCCACGGCGACGCCGTCTTTCGTCACCGACGTCTTGCCGATGAGTTTAGCGACGCCGAAGTCGAGTATCGTCACGCGGTTGCCATCGTCGACCATGACGTTTGCGCTCTTGATGTCCCGGTGCACGATGCCCTTGGCGTGGGCCGCCGCGAGGCCTTCGGCGATCTCGATGGCGATATCCACCGCGCGTTGGACATCGAGCGGTCCCGTTTCGACGATTGCCCGGAGGCTTTTTCCGGGGACGAAGGCCATTGAAATATAAGAAAGGCCCTCATGTTCCCCGATCTCGTATACGGTGCAGATGTTGCGGTGCTGAAGGGCCGCCGCGGCCCGGGCTTCGAGCTCGAACCGCTCTCGGTCGCGGTCGGAGAGAGGCCGCTCGGAAGTGAGCACTTTGAGCGCGACCGTCCGGCCGAGCTTCATGTCTTCGGCGCGGTAGACGACGCCCATGCCGCCCTCGCCGAGCACTTCGAGAACCTTGTAGTGAGCGATAGTCCGGCCGATCATCAATCCTCCATGTGATCTTTCGGGTGCGGGCGCGAATTGTGTGTGACGACAGTATAACAGTATAACAGAATCCGGATCGGGTGGCGGATACCTTCCAACCCCCGATTATTGATGATTTTCTGCTGTGTTCGTGCTACAATCCCGGCCAGTGCGTTGGGTCAGGCACGACCGTGCCGCGGCGGCCGCGTGGGGTGTGCGAGGGACGCGGTGTGTCCGGATCCCCGCGCATATTCCTGGGTACGCTGCGCGTGCTGGCCGCAGGCCGCACGATCTCAATTCCGGGTGCCGGGCGCGAAGGGGCGTCCGGCGAACTCGGCGACGTTCGATTGCGTAATGAAAGGGGGATCTGCTATATGACGAGGCTAACGTGTGTCATCGCCGTCGTCCTTTTCTGCCTGGTCGTCGTGGCGCACGACACCACGTGGGCGGCTGGCGAGCTCTATATCTCCTGCGAGGGGAAAAAGTCTACCGGCGGCGGTACGAGGGCATATCAGTACACACTGATCAACACGGGCTCGGCTGCCGTGACGCTCACGCTGTTCTACGTGGGCACCATGGACATGAGCGTTCAGAGCTACACGAACTGGACGGCTCCCGCGGGCTTCGCTGCGACGGTCGCC
>CAZYCB010000192.1:0-3412 GCA_964645735.1 uncultured bacterium
AGGTTGTACTTCTCCTCGATGGGACTCGAGTCGTCGGTCCACTCGGTGTCCCTGTGAAACCAGAGTTCCGTGGCCCCGAGCGAGAACTTGCCCGCCTGCGTCGGCGGGCTGAGAAGAATGGCGTGCGCGGTCGTCACCCCCGCCGCGAGCGTCGCGGCGGCGAGCAGGCAAAAGAGAATCGCCCGCCCGTCGAGCGGGACCGTCAGCTGCCGTCTGCACCGGTCAAAGTGAAGCACGCTCGACTCCTCCTAGAACTGGACTCCCAACCCCACGCGGGGCTGGAACGTATCGGCGTACACGACGTGTGAAAACGCGTTCACGCGCTCGAAGAGAACGGCATTCGCCCCCAGAACAAAACCCACGTTGTGAGACGTATCGTTTTCGATCGGAATGTACGTCCCGCCGGGGTACTGCCGGCTCTGGTCGTAGACGAACGCCGGTCCGCCCCAGACGACGACCGTCTGATCGCGAATGGTGAAAAATCTCTCGACCTGAACGGCGAAAACGAAATCGCGCAAGTTCTTATGCAGTTCGTTATCGGATCGGTCGTGGTCGAAGATCTCGCTGTAGTGTCCGGCCGCCTCGACCAGCCAGTCGGCGCGGCGGTAGCACGGGACGGTCAGTCCGCCGCCAATCGTGTACCTTCTGTAGTCGATATTCTCGAAGTCGTCGTTGTGGACGGTCGATATGCCGCCTTCGAACGAGATCGTTGCCCATCGGCAGACTCCGTACCTCAGGTAAACGGTTCCGGAGGACCAGTCCTCCCGCCCGATGAACGAGGAATCGAAATCCCTCTCGTTCCATTTGTACATCCAGCCGACCTCGAGCGTGTGGCGTTCGAGCGAAGGGTTCAACACCTGCGCCTCGGCGAGAGGCGCCATGCTCAGCACGGCAAGCGCGAATGCCATCGATAGTTTGCGCATCGAACCTTTCCTCGCCGAACCGACGACAACGCCTCCGGGAAAGCGGCTATTCCCCGTCGTAACGCAGGATCCGACCCCAGTTGCCGACGGCGATCACATGCGACGGAGAGCTTCCCCAGAGCCCCCACAGATTCGCGTCGAACCAAATGGGCCAGAAGGACATCGGTTTCCACCGGACCCCGTCGAAGTGCAGAATGTCCCCCTCGAAGCTCGCGGCGAACACGTTGTCGAACGACGTGCCCCAAACGGCGGTGAGCGTTTTGAGGTCTCCGCCCTGCATCCGCTGCCACGACGAACCGTTGTAGAAGAGAATCGTTCCGTCGGCACCCACGACGAAAACGGCGTCGCCCGACACTCCCCAAATATCGAAAAGAACCTGCTGCGGATAGCTCGCCATCTTGCGCCACGCGGCTCCGTCGAAATGAACGATCGCGCCGTCCGCGCCGATGACGAAGACGTTCCTCGATGAGGCGCCCCAGATGTCCCACGGTTGAAACTCGATACCATGCGCGACGCGGGACCAATTCGCGCCGTCGAAGTGGAGAATGGTGCTGTCGTTCCCCACGGCGTAGACATCGCCTGGCCCGCTCCCCCACACCCCGTGGAGATTCACCGAAACGCCGCTCGCCATCGGCTCCCACGTCGACCCGTCGAAGTGAGCGATCGTCCCGGCGTCGCCCACGGCGAACACGTCTCTCTCCGCCGATCCCCAGATGGCGTTCATGGAGTATGATTCCTTGGACACGATCGTCGGCCACCAGAAGGTGCCATTGAAATGAAAGATCGCTCCGTCGTCCGCCGCCACCAGAAGATTGCCGGGGCCAGTTCCCCAAATGGCGTTCAGATTCGTGTAGAGACCGGGGTTCACGAATTCCCACGAGGCGCCGTCGTAGTGTACGACCATTTCACGATAGCCAACCGCGATCATCGTGCCGTCCGTCGCCGCCGAGATGTCGTTGAAGGGTCCGCGCCACTCGGCCCGGAGCGTTGTCGTCCACGCGACACCGTCGTAGGTGATGACAACGCCGTCAGCGTCGTCGTGTCCCACGGCAACGACGTGATCCGGGCCAGTGCCTGCAATTCCGCGAAGTTCGAGGGCCGCGTTCTCGCTCTGGAACACGACCTGCCAGCTCATCCCGTCGAAATGGATAATCGTCTTGCGTCCAACGGCGTATACATCGGTCGATGATGTTCCCCATACGTCGTACAAGCCGACGCTCGTTGGGCTTTCCATCGACGTCCATTCGGCGCCGTCGAAATGAAGGATCACGCCTTCGGAGCCCACGACGAATATGTCCGACAGAGAAACTCCCCAGATCGCGCGCAGCCACTGGTCAGGGGGAGTGGGCAGAGTCTCGTTGGACCATGACGTGCCGTCGAAGTGGAGAATCGTATTCGAACAAACCGCAAAGAGATGGCCCGTGTCATCGCCCCACAGGTCGTTCGGCGGAGCGTCCGAACCCGTGTCTACGGGAAACCATTCGTGTCCGTCGAAATGGAGGAGGTTCTGTCCGCCCCAGTCGGTCACGCCGGCATAGACATCGCTCGGAGATCGGCCCCACAGCGCTTCGACGCCGTGATCCGTCGCGATCTGCGTCAGAGTCCATGTGGACCCGTCGCAGCGATAGATCGCTCCTTTGTCGCCTCCCGCGAACACAGCGCTGTCGGATGCTGCCCATACACACGACAGCTGATGTGCCGCAGAACCATCTCTCCACAGGCCCCCGAGCTCGTTCGGTCCGGGACCGATGGGTTCTTGCTCGCAGGATCCAAGAAAAAGCAGGGAGGCCGCCGCCAACAAAGCCGCGCACGCTGCCAGGATGATTCGACGCGAGGAAAACATACTGGAGAAAACCGATTCCTGGGTTCTCGTCGATCCGCCCCGGTCTTTCATCGAATGCCGGCGAGGCGGGTACTCCACTGTGGCACAGGGAACCACAATCCTTTACAATGAGGGAAGCAAACCCGTTGCCAGAGGGTAGCACATACGCCCGGGAATCAGAAGATGAGCGAAAAAGAACTCCTCCAGCGCTTCGCCCGCATGATCGAGGCGAGGAAGATGCCGACCAAGGGGATCGTCGTCGGCGTGGGAGACGACGCCGCGGTCATTCGGGCCTGCCCGGGAGAGGACCTTCTCGTTACCACCGACATCCTCGTCGAAAACCGTCATTTCAAGAAAAAGTGGTTCACGGGATTCGATCTCGGATGGCGGCTCGCCGCGGTGAACCTTAGCGACATCGCCTCGATGGGGGGGAGGCCTCTGTACGGTGTTCTTTCGCTTGCGCTCCCGCGAGCCCTGGACACGGCGTACGTTCGCGCGATCGAACGCGGAGTTCGCGATCATCTGGCGCTGTACGGCGCGGCGATCGTGGGCGGAAATGTCTCCGGCATCGAATCGACTCTGGTGATCGACCTCACGCTCATCGGTTCGTGCGAACGGGGCAGCGCCTGGCGGCGGTCGTGCCGTCCCGGGAGGGACGCGATCGTGG
>CAZYCB010000193.1:0-2222 GCA_964645735.1 uncultured bacterium
CAGCCATGAGCCGTTGCGAGGCGCGGAGGCGCCGGGTAACAGCGCCGGGGGCGGGGTCCGGGCGCGAATGGGGGGTCATGGGGCCCCGCGAGGAGTCAGCATGAACGTCAGCCCGCTCGACTTGCGACAGCAACGGTTCCGAACTTCATGGCGGGGCTTCGACAAGATCGAGGTCGCGTCGTTCCTCACCGCCGTGGCCGAGGACTACGAGGACGCGCTCCGCGAAACCGATCGGTTGCGGCAGGATCTTGCCCGTATGGAAGCGGTCCTCGACGAGCACCGCCAGCACGAGAGGAATCTGCGCAACACGCTGCTCACCGCGCAGAAGCTGTCCGAAGGCATTCGCGAGAATGCGGAGCAGGAGGGGCGCCGGATCGTCTGTGAGGCCGAAGGGCGTTCGGCCTTCCTGCTCGAGAGAACGCAGGCGCGGCTCGAGGACGTCCAGCGTGAAATCGACGGCCTCAAGCTGAAGCGGCGCGGCGTGGAAACCTCAATTGAGGCAACGATCCAGACGCTTCGCAACACGCTGGAGTTCGTCCGAGAGCAGGAGGCGCGCGAGCGCGAAGACAAGATCCTGCTCCATCGGCCTCGCCACGCGGAGATCGCGGCTGACGAGCGCGCTCCAGAGGAGCCCAGGCGCGCCCAGGGCCTGCTCTAGTCGCGGGTCCCCCCTGCTGAACGCTGTCCGGCAGCTGATATCCGGCATCCAGCATCGTTTCCGCCCGTGCCCTTCTGCGCTGAGACCCCAGACGGCGTCCTCCTGACGATCCGGGTCATTCCGCGGGCCAGAAGAACACAACTCGCCGGGATCCGAGACGGAGCGCTCGTCGTCAAGGTCTCGACTCCGCCGGTCGAGGGGGCCGCCAACGACACGCTTCTCGCGTTCCTCGCCGACCAGCTGCACCTTCCCCGCCGCGCGGTGCGGCTCGTCGGCGGCGACCGAAGTCGTCAGAAACGAGTTGCCGTTGCTGGAGTGACGGCAGCAGCCGTCCGCGCCGCGGTACTGTCGTGTGGGGCTTCCAGCCCCGCGGGCGGCTAGCGCACGGGGAGCGGCTCAACGCTCACCGTGAACGTCTCGATGCTCCAGTCAAACGACCATTGATACGGGTACGCCGGCACCAGCTCGATCGACTGGGTGTACGACCCATCGATGTAGGTATGGTTGTCTTCGCGACGGATGGAGAAGTCGTGCTCATCGACCGGCACGTCGAACTGCGAGGCGAGCTCGAGTACTCGGCGACGCAGCTCCTCCTCTGATTTCGCGCCGCTGAACCGCGACGCCTCGGTCACGGCGTCCCTGAACCGGTAGAACGTCGCGTAGGCCGACCCCAGACGCCAGGTGGCGTTGACGACAAGAGCCGCCAGGGCGAGCTTCAGGAGGAATCGAATCATCTGGTCATCTCTTCATCGAATTGAAGTGGGGACGTCCAAACGACCGCCGCAGACCATCACCGGATCTGGTGGAACAGGCGATCCCAGCGCGTGCGCGTGAAGAAGTGGATGAACACCGAGCCGAGCCCCTTCAGGCTGGCGCCGACGCCGTTCTCCTGGTAGTCCTCCCGCTCCGCTTCGTAGGACCAGTAGATGACCATCGCCCTGCCCTTGACATAGTCGCGCGGCAGGAAGCCCCAGTAGCGGCTGTCCTGTGAATTGTCGCGGTTGTCGCCCATGACGAACAAGTGGTTCGGCGGCACCGTGACCGGACCGTAGCGTTCACGCACGTCGCCCAAGGTCTGCTCGTCAAGCTCAGACGACGGGCCGGGCCGCTGCAGGAAATGCACGTACGGCTCGTCGAGCGGCTTGCCTGAGATGTAGACCTTCTTCTCGCGCAGCTCGATCGTCTCGCCTGGCAGACCGATCACGCGCTTGACGAAGTCCCGATCCGGCTCCTCGGGGTATTTGAAGACAACGACGTCGCCGCGCCTGATCGAGCCGATCGGAAGGAGCGCGCGCTCGAGCCCTGACCGGCTCGGACCGAACACAAACTTGTTCGCCAGGAAGTGGTCGCCGATGAGCAGGTTCTCTTCCATCGAACCGGTCGGGACCTTGAACGCCTGCACGATGAACGTGCGGATGAAGAGCGCGAAAATGACCGCGACCACGATCGATTCGAAGTACTCGCGGACGGTCGATTTCCTGAACGCGCGCCTCGTCATGATCTACTCGCTTTCGGTCCCCATCCTGAGGATTGCCAGGAACGCTTCCTGCGGAATCTCGACACG
>CAZYCB010000194.1:0-3520 GCA_964645735.1 uncultured bacterium
GACGCAGAACCGTTCGGGCAAGCGTTGTCTTCCCGCACCCGGATTCCCCGACGAGACCGAGGACCTCGCCCCGACGAACCTCGAGGTTCACACCGTCCACGGCCTTGACGTAGCCGACGACGCGCGAGAAAAAACCCTTTCGAATGGGGAAGAACTTCTGCAGGCCCTTCACTTCGAGGAGCGCCCCATTGCCGCTGTGCTCGTCGGACATCACGACTCCACCTCCCTGGTCACGCTCGACAGCGTGATGTCCTTCCAGCATCGGGCCGCGTGACCCGGCGAGATATCGCGCATCTCGATCTCGCTCGCCGCGCACCGCGCCTCGGCAAAAGGACACCGGTCACGGAAACGGCATCCCGGCGGGATATGAAAGAGATCGGGCACACGGCCGGGGATCGCTTTGAGCTTCCTGCCCTTTTGGGAACCGCGCGGAGTGGATTCCTGCAGCCCGATCGTGTACGGGTGGCGGGGATCGTTGAATATGTCCCCTACACGCCCCACCTCCACGACCTGTCCGGCGTACATCACCACGACGCGTCCCGCCGTCTCCGCCACCACACCGAGGTCGTGCGTGATCATGAGAACGGCCATGCCGAGGCGCGCCTGTAGCGATTGGAGGAGCTCGAGGATCTGCGCTTGAATCGTTACGTCGAGAGCCGTTGTCGGCTCGTCCGCAATGAGCAGGCTCGGACGGCACGAGAGCGCCATCGCGATCATGACGCGCTGCCGCATCCCGCCGCTCAACTGGTGCGGGTACGATTTCGCGCACGAACGCGGATCCGGAATCCCGACGAGGTGGAGCATTTCGAGCGTGCGCTCCGCCGCCTCCCTCTTGCTCACCTTCTGGTGGAGGACGACGGCCTCATCGATCTGGTATCCGCACGTGAACACGGGATTCAGACTCGTCGTCGGCTCCTGAAAGATCATCGAGATTTCGTTGCCTCGGATCTTGCGCATCTCGCGCTCGGCGAGCCGCAGAAGATCGACGCCCTTGTACACGATCTCTCCGCCGCCTATGCGGCCGGGAGGGTCGGGGATCAGACGGAGGATCGCGAGAGCCGTCACCGTCTTGCCGCATCCGCTTTCGCCGACAACGCCGAGCGTTTCCCCCTTCATGATGGAGAAGCTCACATCGTCCACCGCTCGTGCCAGCCCGTCCATCGTTCGGAACGTGCACGTCAGGTGCCGGATGTCGAGAAGAGTTTCGGTCGTCGTGGTCATCGCGCCTCTGAGCCTAGGCGGTTGCCGCTCGGCCGATCAAGCGAAATAACGCCCCTGTCTCAACCCATCCTCACATCCAAAGCGTCCCTCAAGCCGTCTCCGAGGAGATTGCACGATACCACCGCCAGAACGATCGCGAGTCCCGGGAACGCCGACGTCCACCACGCGGACAGGAGCACATCGCGGCCTTCGAACACCATGCTCCCCCAGCTCGGCGTCGGCGGCTGGACGCCGAGCCCGAGGAACGAGAGATACGACTCGAGGAGAACGATGACGGCAAAACGGAGCGTCGCGGCCACGACCACGGTCCCCAGCGTGTTGGGGATGAGGTGCCGCCAAACGATCCTTCCGTGCCCGATCCCGCTCGCCACCGCGGCTTGAACGAAATCGCGTTCCTTCAAAGAGAGAACGTCCGCCCGCACCAACCTCGCCACACCCATCCAGCCAGTGCCCGCCAGAACGAGGACGACCAACCATAACGAATTGGCGAAAAACGCCACGAGGGTGAGAAGCAGCAGGAGACGCGGGAAGGCGAGCAAGCCATCGACGATCCGCATCGCGATGTCGTCCGCGCGGCCCCCGACGTAACCGGAGAAGGCGCCGAAGATCGTACCGAAGAGCGACGCGATGAGCACCGCGAACAACCCGACGGCGAGCGACACGCGCGCCCCGAAGATCACGCGGCTCTCCACGTCCCTTCCGAACTTGTCCGTCCCCATGGGATGCTCCGCCGAGGGAGGCCGGTACTGTTCGAGCGCGGGCTGGTCTTGCGCCGCGGGATCGTACGGGACGATGAGCGGTGCGAGAAACGATACGGCGACGAACGCGAGGAAAACGACGAGGCCCGCTACGGCCGATCCATGCGCCCAGTAGCGGCGGGCGCGATCGGCGAATACGCCGCCCGAGGGCCGCGAATCGACGATGCCGGGGAACACGGATGCCGCGTAAAACAACACGAGGCCGACGACGGCGGCGACTCCGCCGCACGCGTCCGAAAAGGACGGCGACCGGAAGAGACCCGACCAGTGGGAGCCGCGCGCGATGAAGACCGCCAGGTACACATAAAAATAGAGAGAAAACACAACGGCCACCCACGGACTCCGCCCGCGCCGGACTCCCGGGATGTAATCGGCGAGTCGTGTTTTCATCATTCGAACGTCACCCCCGTCGTCCACTCGAAACCGCCGGGCGGCTTCGTACCGCCGTGTTCTCTCACCGCGGGGATACCCCGCCGCTCCTGCCCAGTCTCACGCGCGGGTCCGCCCACCCGTGTGAGACGTCCGCCAGGAGATTGCCAAGAATCACCATGCACGCCCCCGTGAAGTTCGCGGCCAGCACCACCGGATAGTCGCGCGCGAAGATCGAGTCCACAACGAGCGCGCCCATCCCCGGCCACGCGAATATCTTCTCTATCACGACCGCCCCGCCCAGCAAGAAGGGAATGCTCAGTCCGATGACGGTCACTACTTGCGGAAGCGCGTTCCTCATCGCGTGGATCCAGAAGATCCGTCCCTCGGGCAGGCCCTTCGCCCGGGCTGTTTTGATGAAATCCTGGTGGATCGCGTCGAGCAGGCTCCCGCGCGTGTACCGCGCGAGGGCTGCGGCGCTGCCCAGGGCAAGAACAGTGACGGGCAGTATCATGTGCGCGACGCGATCGGCCGCCACGGCGAAGAACCCCGCCGCCACCGGAGGGATCGAATACATGTTCGCCGACGGCAGCCACCCGAGCTCGAGAGAGAAAATAGCGATGAGCGCGAACGCGAAGTAGAACGACGGCAGAGAGTAGAACACGAGAAACACGAACGAGAAGAGCTTGTCGAGAACGCCGTACCGTTTCCTCGCCGAGAGCGCGCCGAGGAGAAGTCCGATGACGATCTGGAGCGACAGGGCGGATAGAGTGAGTACGAGCGTGCGAGGAATCGTCTCGCCGAGGACGGCGGAGACCGGACGCTGCGAGGCAATGCTCACACCGAAGTCGCCGTGAACGTAGCTCCACAGCGTTCTCGCGTACTGCACGGGAAGCGGCCGGTCCAACCCCAGCTGGTGGCGGACGTCGGCCATCACTCCGGGATCGATGTCGGGACTGTAGTAACGGTCGAGCGGATCTCCGGGGGCGAGCTTGATGACAAAAAAGGTGGCGGTGAGCGTCACGAAGACGAGGATTCCGGCGTGCACCAGCCGGCGCAACAGGAATCGAATCATGTGCGCCCCATCGTCAGCTTCGATCCGCAGCCGTGAGCACAGGGTGCCGGTTCGCCGTCACCTCGTCCAGCCGCCGGACCGGCGTGTTGTGAGGAGC
>CAZYCB010000195.1:0-4125 GCA_964645735.1 uncultured bacterium
CCTTCCACAATAGCGCACTGTGCCCGTGCTCTCTCGCCAGACGCCCCCTGGAAAACGCGTTCTCGCCCGCGAGCGGGACGAGGCTGTAGAGCACCGCCAGCGCGACGGCGACGGCGAGAACTCGGCGCAGCGCACCCGATCGGAACTCCCGGTGTTTCGGCGCGAGGAACGCGACGATGTAGTACGCCGCAACGAAGTAGAAGGGGCAGAGGACGATCAAACGCGCGATGAGATAGGTCATCGCGTTCCGGAGCGGCGGGAGGAGAATCGGATTGAAAAGCACGGCGAGAAGCGTGAAATACGAGGCGAAGGCATACCCGAGGCCGGCGCATCTCTCACGGTGCTTCCAAAGCGCGAAGATCGCAATGAACGACAGTACACCCACGGGGCCGAACCATCTGTACACGGTGATCGGATCGGCGATGTACAAGTTGTTCGTGACGAAGACGACGCCCTGGATCTGCTTGTGAAGTTCGTTCGCTCCGGGGTTCGCCGTCAGGTATCGAAAGAGTCCGTAGGGGAGCATCGCGAGGATGACGGCGGCTCCCAGACGGATCACTCTCGAGAGATGATCTCTTGCGCCGTTCTGCGGGAAGCAGAACTTCCAAACGAGAATGATGAACCCGGCAAACACAACGAGAACGCCGAGGAACACGTGGACGGCGCTCGCCGCGAACGCGAAAACCGCCGCCGGCACGAGCTCCCGGCGCCTCCCCGTCTCGAGGTACACGAGGCCGTAGGCGAGCACGGAGAGAAAAAACGCGATGCCGAAGCGCTGGGTGTAAAAGGACTGCCGTATGCCGGTGCCCCGAAGACCGCCGTCGAGGGCGAATAGAAAGAGAAGCGCCGAGAGAACGGCGACCGTCCGGCTGCGAAAGAGTATGCGCCCGTTCGTGTATACCGAGAGCAGCAGGAGGACGGCGAGAAAGGCGTTCAACATCGTGAGGACGCTCATCGAATCGAGATGGAGGTAGCCGCTCGAGAAGCCGTAGAACACGTGAAAGAGACCCTTGCGCAGATCCTCGCCGTTCGGGCCGGGCGCGGCGTAGTAGGCCGTCGTGGGAAAAAGAGACTGCGTTTCGGCGATCTCGGCCGCGTACGCAACGTGATCGAGCGTGTCGGACGTGAACTCGAGCGGTGTGCCGGCCAGAAAAACGAGCGCGAAGATCGTGACGAGAAAAACGGCGAACGCACCGACGAGGATTCTCTCGCCGCCGACGAGCGAAGCGGCGTCCCTCTCCTGCATATCGCGGATGGGCGTCACCGCCTGGGTTGCCGCGTCCCGGTCGAGATCGGCCCCGAGGCCGGCGGCCCGCGCCTTGGGCCGAACTACGCTCCGCGCGGAGAGGACGACGAGGACGACGGGAAGCGCCATCTGAAAGACCCCGAGCGAGAGATGGGCGAGCGCGCAGACGAAGGCGAGCGCCAAGAATTCGGCGAAGCCGAGTAGCGTCGCCGTCGTGATCTTCTCGAGAACATCGGACGGGCGGCGGGTGATACGGACCGAGAGGAGATAGCCGGGCAGCAGAATCGCGTACACGAGGAGAAAGGGAATGCCGAACGTCGAACGGGCATGGGGCGCCGCTCCCCACGGAAAAACATAGTAGACGGGTGTGAGAATCAGGATGAGTACAGCGACCCATCGATCAGTCTGCACGTGACGTGTCACTTCTCGAAAGCTCCGCCGTGAGTTCCCGAACGCCGTTCGAGGCGTCCCCACAAGCTCAAATCCGCCAATTACTTTGACTTTACATCATAGAGGGCGAGCGTTGAAAGGGGATTCTCGAAGACGGCTTCCCGAGGATGGCTTCCCGTGCGGGGCGATCGGCCTAATTCCCCGTATTCGCGCGGAATCCAAATGGAGGCCCCGCCGCAGCAAGAGCGGGGTCGAAGAGAACGGCGCTCTGTCCGCCGATCGAGATCGATTCGGCGGTCAACGATCCTTCGATGTACACGAGCGCGGGGGGCGTGTATCCGTTCTGCGCGAAGAACTCGCCGTAGTCCTCTCCGATGAACGCTTTTCTCAGCACGCCGTCGTTGTTGATATCGATCGTGTAGTGGCCCCGCTTCACCGGGATGACCGGCCGCCCCGTTACGTCCGAGACCTTCACGAGATCGAAGACGTCGCCGTCGTCGTTCAAGTCGATACGAAGGATAGATTCGTCGAGGATATCGTCCTCCGATCGCGCCTCTTCTTCATCGAACACGATCGCCTCGCCTTTCCATCCGCCGCGTCCGCCGAGGCGGATCGCGCCTCCCGCGACGAGCGTTCCCTCGAGAACGGTCGCGGCTTCGTCGCCGATATCTCCCGCGTACGAAGCGAATCCCGCCGCGCGAGGCGCGATGGAAATCTCCGAGGCGGCCAAGAGAGCAGGGAAGGCGCGCATCGCGTGCCCCTCCTCGGGGAGAGCGACGGGAATCGACTGCTGGTCGACTCCGGTATGGAGCGTCCGGTGCCGCCACACGTACGGTCCGCCGTCACGGTCGCTTCGATACGTCTGCCGGATGTGCATCCGCGTGGGTCCGCCGACGACCAGGCTCCCTTTTCTCTCGGGACGATCGGCCCCGCCTCGTGCGGGCGCCTGGATCGCCGCGTGCGGCGCGCGGTGGGGGTCGCCCTTGGCGACCACGATGGTGCCGTGAACGACGAGGTTCGTCTCGACGTGACCGAGATCGAGCGTTTCGTCGTCCACGTAGAAAACGCCGGCCATCTCCACCGCGGGAGTTTTTCCCGTTCCCTCGCACGCCGGACAGTCCGTCGAGTTCTCGGGACCGATCTGACCGTCGCCGGCGCAGCGCCAGCACAGCACGCTCACCTGTTTTTGCGAGTTGATCCACTCGAGAAAAGCGGATGCCGACGCGAAGTAGTGACCGTCGCCGTCTCCCGCGATATCGGCGAACGCGTGATCGCCTTCCGGCGGATACGTCGAGAGGCCGGTGACCAATTCGTAGTAGGCGCGAAGGTCCGCGTACGGCGGCCCGATGCGCGGAGGGAGCGCGACCCCTATCGTCACGCCCTGCGTGCCGTCGGCGATGTGGCGATCCGTGTCTCCGCTCGACAGCTCCGCGCCGCTCGATGCGATCCGTCGGGACGCCTCCACCGCGAGAGGGATCTCTCCCACGAGAAAATCGTCCGCCTCGCCGTCCCGATCGAGATCGACTCCCTGTACTTGCTCGTTCAGATTCTCGAAGCCGCGCACGTCGCCGAGAGCGCCGATCTCGATCGTGTCCGCCCTCACCGCACCGTGGATCACGGACGGTCCGTCCTCGTTCGAGAAGCCGATCGCGATCGTCCCCGCGCTGGTGATGCGCCCGTACACGTCGCACTCGCCCCCGATGCGCACGCGGCCGCCGTGACGCGCATCGTTGTGGACGTCTCCGACGACAACCGTGTAGGCGCGGTCCGAGCCGTCGATCTCGATTTCGTTTCCCGCGCACGCCGCGAATTCGAAGGCGGAAAGCGGACCGGTTCGGGCGGCGTTCGCCGGCGGTTCGCCGGTCCCGGTGCGGCTTGCCGCGCGCTCCGCGGCCTCCGTCTCCCGCGCCAGTGCCCCGCGAGGTTCGTGGGACCGCCGTTTCACGTTGACCGTGCGAATCACGGTCATCGCCGCCGCGATGACGACGACGAGAACGATGCTCCATCGTTTGACGATTCGACGCGGGTCGTTCTTTTCGGGAATCACGTTGTCGCCGCCTCCGATGGGCGTTTTCGATTGCGGGAGTCGATGCCCTTCGTTACCAGGAGGGAAGTTCCTGGACAAGGCCGGCAGGGGATAGTCGTATGTTTCTCTCGGCGCCGTCGCCGTCGGCGAGGCGGATCACGATGGGGGCGCCGCGGTTTTCGATGGCGCCTTTCACGTCGATCTCGATGTAGCCGTCGGACGGACCGCTCACGAGACCGACGGCGATGCCCTGAGGCATCTCGCCTTCACAGGCGTCTTCCGCGAGCCACTGCCCGTTGGACGCTTCGCGGAACGTCGTCCACATACCGGTCTTGTCATCGTAGTGTAGACGATAACGGGTTCGTCCAGCGATGGCTTTCTGGCGGGCGAGAAGAATTTGGCCGCAGACGAGCTGCGTCGCTTTGTCGATGTCCTTCTTGTTGGAGATGCGGTACGTCGTCGG
>CAZYCB010000196.1:0-20035 GCA_964645735.1 uncultured bacterium
CCGGTGCCGGGTAGTCGTCGGTGACCGTCACGTACCCAGCGGCCGTCGGAGTCGTGTTCTGCGGAGCCGTCCACCCGCCCGGTATCGTGACCCGCAGGGCTCCGTTCGTGAAGTTGTCTTCCGCCGCGTAATAGATAGTCCACGTGCCCGGCACCGCGACCGTCGCCGTCACAGGCGACACGGTGGCCGTACCGCTTCCAGGACCGACGAGAGCTGCCGCCGCAAGCGCGAACCAGCCAGGGACGAGCATGATGGCGAACACGAGAGTTCGGTTGAGCCTTCGCAAATGAATCACCGTCTTCGATCGAGTAAGAGAAACCTGCCGCAAATCCGGGCAAAAGAGTATAGCACGAACCTGGGGAAAGGCTGCAAGTTGTGTGCCTTCGGGGCCCTGACGCCGCAACTACTTGTTTCTACAACGGGCTACAGCAGTTGGCTCCGGGGCGCTCGACAGGTGAAACACACTTCTCCATCCGGGAATGGGTCATTTTGCCAAGCCCGTGCTGAAACTAGCGGGAAATTATAGAGTTACGAGACCCGCCCGCTGCTCGCTTTTCCGCAAACGCGGCACGTCAAGCATGTGCGATATCTCTTTGATATGATTACAACTACAGCTCTGCATCCCTGCACGTCCGACAGAGGGGCTGCGGCGCGGTTCATTCGGCAGGCATACGAGTTCAGCGAGGGGGCACGCGAACGACGGAGTTCTCGCTGTCGAACCCATCGGGTGCGCGGTCGAAGTTCTTGGGATCGGGAATCCAGCGGGTGCCGTCGACGACGAACTTGTAGGGGTAGGCTCCGGGCGGGAGATTGCAGAAGAGCGTCCACTGCCCGTCGGCGTTATCATCGACCATCGGGTGCGCGTTCGGAGACCATCCGTTGAAATCGCCGACGACGCACACACGCGAAGCGTCAGGATCGTAGAAACGAAAGATCACACCGCTCTCGGTGACTTCGGGACCTCCGTGCACGGCTTCCCGGCCCGATCCTCCGAAACACCCCATGCCGACAGTCGCCACGCCGAAGAACGCGAAGAGGAGCGCCGCATACACGATCGATATCCGCGATGAAGCTGTTTTCGACATCTATCGAATCTCCACGTTGCCGCCGATAGAATACAGCACGATCTGCGAGCACGTGCCCCTAGGCCCGCCCGAGACCTCCTCGGGGTTTCCGGGGTCGAGATGCCATGTGTTCTCGTCGACCCAAAATACATATTCGTACCGTCCCTGCGGGAGAGCGACAGCCAATTCCCACACGCCGTCGCCGTTCTTGTCGTCCATGAGCCCGATGTTGGCCTCGCCCACGTTCCCATCTCCTCTCGCCCAGTTGTTTTCGGGCCAGCTGCCCGCGAGCTGGACGCGCCCCGCCGAGGGCGCGTAGTAGCGGAAGAGCACGTGTCCCTCCTCGATGACGGGACCGTAGTTCAGCTTTCGAGGCGCGAGATACCCGCATCCCGACGCGAGAAGGCCGCATGCCGACGCCACTCCCACGCCGACGATCACGACGGCGAGTGCGCGAATAAAGCGTCCGATCCCGCCATGACAACGTATCATCGATTTCTCCTGCAGATCGTTCTCTGCAATGCAAGCGGTCCGTGCTGTCAGAACACGACGATCACTTCGAGCTTGACCGCGCCGTAGTCCTCGAGCGAACGCTCTCGATCCGCGAGTCTGCGCCCGAGGTCTTGCGAACCGTCCCGTGTGAGCCCAGCGGGTATCGCCTCCCGCAGGTACTCCTCACGCCCGATGTTCTCGTAACCGTTCACCACGGGGTCGAGCACCAGGGGGTCGAAGCCGACACCGAGACTCACCTCCGCGTGCTCGTTGCGGAATCCTCCCTCGAGGTATGTCGAGAAGAACGTCTCTTCGAGATCCCACGACGATTTGTCGTAGCGCGCGATACGCGTGTCCCACTGCGCGAACAGCCGCCGTGCAAACGTGTGTTCTATCCCCGCCCGGAGATACGCGTACTCTATCGCGTCGAAAAACCCGCGCGTGGTGACGCCTCCTGTCGCGAAGATCTCCGTCGGTGCCCGGTCTGTCGCCCCTGAAGGACCCGAGAGAGGCGTGCCGTTCCAGAAAAACGCCGCTTCGATCTCCGTGCTCCTGTCGAGATCGAACGCGACCATATGGCTGATTGTCAATCGATCGTAGCCGTCGAGCCAGAAGTTTCTCTGCGGCGTGAACTCGTGAAAATCCGCCGGCGTTTCGCCGTAGTCCTGATGGAGATAACGCACGGATGCCTGGACGGACCACGGTTTCTTGTCGTAGGCCCCGTCGAGCGCCAATTCGTTCACCACGGCGCGCGACGGAACGTACACACCCTCCTCGAACTCGTACTCCTCCCTCGCATACCGCGCCGCGGCTCGCGACCGCCCGTCATCGTATTCGAGGGCGCCCGTCCAGCGCTCGCTCGTCTGCAGCGGGATGGCCCGATCGGACCCCGTCGTCGCTTGCGCGATCCGGAGGTCGCCGAATTCGTCCGCGATCGGGACCGACGAGGTAGAGCGTGCGGCCGTGCGAATCTCTCCATCCGCCCATCCCGCCCCGAGAACGACGCCAAGATGCTCGAGAAACCTCCAGCTCAGCCACCCGGCATCGGCGCCCCAGAACTCCCTGGTCGTGTAGAGCGCCGTCTCGAATACCGAGTCCTTCCTCGCCACCTCGGCGAGCGCGCCCGGCTGGAAGCCTCTGTTCCCCCTCATGACGTAGCCGAATTTGAAGGTCCCCATATCGCCGGCGAATTCGATCCCCCACGTATCTTCGTCCTCGTACGCGGCGTCGTACCTGTACACCAGAGTATCCGGCGCGTCCGAGGCGGAGAAGTCCCCGAGCGCATCGGAGCCGATGGCGAGCGGCGAACCCGGGGGGCTTCCGATCCGATCGCTGACAAGCGCGCGAAACGTCGTCTTGAGAACGAGGGGTATCTCGAACGAGACTCCGTGCCGTTCGAAACCCGCGTTGTAGCCGTACACGCCCGCGCGGCCGATCAGATGAAACGGATCGGAGGATGTCCACACGCTGTCGTTCTCGAATGCTCTCAAGACCGTGCCGCCGAGCGCGGCATCGATCGATCCTCTGTCGAAAAAGATCTTCGCTCTTGCGGGCGAGATGTCCCACGAGTCATCGGTCGTTTTGAAGTCGACATCCGCTCGGACGTTCGCGCTCGTGTGCGCGAGCCAGACATCGAGCGCCTGCGTCGACTCCGTGCCGCCGTCATCCAGCGAAAAAGCGCCCGCGTAGCGCAGCGACGGTGTGAGCGTGACGCCGCGGCTTTTCGCTTTTTCCTCTTCGCCCGTGTCCAACGCGAGCCTTCCCGCCCTCTCCACGATCGCGAGAAGCGAGCCCTGCGAAGGATCGGCGGGGAGGTTGTCCGGGTCGGCCACCGCATTCCCGTCGACCACGAACTTGTAGCGGTAGGTTCCCGCGGGCAAATAACGGCGCACCTCGAAACGATCGCCGATCTTCTCCATCATCTCGAGAGTGGGGTTCCACGTGTTGAAATCCCCCACGAGAAAAACGTCTTTTGCACCCGGGGCGCGGATCGAAAAGATCACTTCGTCTTCGACGATCCGCACGTCACCCCGCGCGGTTCCCGCGGCGAATGGTCCCCAAGCGAGAACGGAGGCGACCACGATGATGCTCAGGCGCCTCTTCAAAAGTCACCCCTCATCGAGATCGTGTACCGTGACGGACCGTCCCGGAGGAGGCCGATCTCACGGTCCTCTAGAAGAAACGGATCGTCCCCCAGGTACGACGGACCGTAACCCACCGAGGCGTAGAGACGATTGCTCGGTCTGAACTCGAGACGGAAGAAGGCCGTTTGACCCACGGCGTAATCGCGGCCGACGAGAAATCTCCAGTGGAAACCCCAATCCGGCGTGATGGCGAGCTTCCCGTCCCAGGCGAATTTCTCTCCGGAATAGTCCGTGTCGAAATCGCTCCACATGGCGTGGACACCCGTCCGCATCTTGTTCGTCTCGTACTCGAGCGCTCCGTGTATGAAATTGTCCTTCGCCCGCGAAGCGGACCCATCGTCGATCTCGCCCGCGCCCGCCCTCACGAAACAGTCCATCCCGTTTCGGAGCGCCGCCCACACTCCGGCGTCGAGCCATTTCCGCTCCTCGTTTTCGAGCCTGCTTCTGGCGCTCGCGTGATAGAGGAGCTTCGCGTTGACGCTCACGTCCCTGGCATCGAAGTACGCACCGGCCGTTTGCCCGACGCCCGACGATCCCCGAGAGCCGAGATCGTTGACGAACTCGTCGCCTACCGCATCGTACCGCCACACGAGGTCGACGTCGCCCCGGTGCGAAACGGCGAGCTGGGACACGCGGACCTCGGCGAAAGCCGCCCCCCCGCGAGGAAGGACCGAGCTGAAGTTCGTTCCGTCGTAGCTGCCCCAATCGAACGATCCACCGGGAAAAAACCATCCCGAAGCCTGGTATCCCGACTGCTCGTAGGAGAGGACGGCGAAAGCTCTCTTGTACGCACTCGTGAGCTCCGCCTTGACGACGGCATGGTGGCCTTCGCCGTACTTCCCCGGGTCGTCCAGAAGGTAGGATGCAGAGAAAGAAGCGATGCGGTGCGAGAAAGCCCCTTTGAGATACGAAACGTTCCGCAGTTCGTCGGCGTCGCTCCCGAGCCCCGAATAGAGGCCGGTAACGCGGAGCTTCTCGCCAATGGATCCGTCCGCGCGCACCCCGCGGTTCTCGCCGGCCTCGTCCACGCAATCGTCGTCGAGGAGCGGCGCGGCCCAGTCGAACGTGAAAAAGCGGCGTTCGCTCGCGAAGAGCCGCACCGAGTATGCCCACGTCTTCAAGTCCTGCCGCCACAGGTAATCGCCCTGCTCGAAGAGAAGCCGTTTCTGCACGTCGTCCTCCCCGACCATCGTCCAGACCGCGGCACCCTTCACGTAGAGGCTTCCGTAGCGCGTCCCGGCAAGGGCGAGATCGACCATCAGGCGCGAGCGATCCGTCGCCGAGTGTGTCGCCGCGTTCCACGGGTACGGATTCGCCTGCTCATCGAGACGAAGGAGGTACTCGAAGCGTCCCCCGAGAACGGGCGGCCAGACCTTCGCCGGCTCCGCGGCAAACGCGGCGTGCCAGGCGCCGGCCAACAGGAATGCCGCGGTGCAGACGATCCTCACCACTGCCCTTCCTCCTCGTCGCCCTTAACGGGGAGCGATATCCCCACCGATACGAGATAGCTCAATCCGAGCGCATCGTGCGAGGTGACGCCCGCGTCGATCGTCACATTCGACCACAGGACCCCGACGCCTCCCGTGACGTCCGCGTCCACCAGTCCCGACCGAACCCTGAGATGATCACCCGCCCGGATCTCGACGCCGATCCGGTCCGTCCAACGGGCATCTTGCCCGCGCTGGCGTTCGTACACGACGGAGAACTTCTCTTCCCAGTGGTAGGCGAAACCAAATGCGTGCGTCGCCTCGAGGCGCGTGCCGCCGATCGTGGAGCCGCTCGATCCCGGAACGAGCGCGAAGTCGAAGGATGGTTCGCCGAGGTTACGCACCGTGTATCCGGCCCCGATGAACGGAAACGGTCTGAGAAGCACGGCGAGCGTGCCGCTCACGACCGTTGCCGACGCGCCGCCGGCGTCCCCCGTGTACGCGACGCGGGCGATGTCGAGTCCGGCGCCGACCGAAAGCGATGCGTCCTGCGACGTGCGTATGAGGTCGCGTCCAAAGGCGAAGGTGAAAAGATCCTCGGAAGTCACACCGTCGAGACCGAAGCGGTGCCACGAGATCCCGAACGCGCCAATGCTCGTCGGGAGCCCCGCAGCGATGGTGTACTCGCCGAGGTCCGAGAGTCCGTACGGTTCCGAAATGGTGGAGAGAACGCTCGCAGTTCGTATCTGCGTGAGGCCCGCCGGGTTCAGGACGACGGCGCACGGATCGTCCGCGATGCTCACGTACGCGCCGCCCAGAGCTTGGACGCGGGACGAGAGGGCGATTCGCTCGAAATATGCGGACGTCGCGTGCGGCAGAAGCGCAAGGATCGCCGCGCAGACCGCGCAAACGACGCCGATCGCTGGTGCCCGTTTCGAATTCGTCACGTTCACCCCGTTCAACGCAACACGGCTCGGCGCATCGCGCCCCGACGCAACGCCGCTCAACGCATCGCGCCCCGACGCAACGCCTCTCAACGCATCACGGCGAACGACGCCTTCACCGTGTTTTTCGGCGACCCCTTGCCCGCGCCGCCGGACGCGGCGACGATGTAGATGCCCCCGGGGACGATCCCGCCGTGGTCGTCCTCGAAATCCCAATCGAGCCACACCGTACCCCCCGAAAAATCCGTCGGGGCTTCCTCGAGGAGCGTGCGGACGACGCGTCCCGCCGACGAGAAGACGCGCACCGTCAAGGATACCGGTTCCGTATAGTCGTGCGAATCGAGGACGATGGGAAAACGGACATCGCTCTCGGAGAGCGGCGAAAAGAGCTTCTTGTCGAGGGGAATTCTCGACTGAAGGACCTGGCTCGAGGCCGCATCCTGCGCCCCAACGGAGAGCGCGTAACGAGCGCTCGCGCGCGGCGACACCTCCAAATCGAGAATCTCGTCGCCGTCGCCATCGAGCGGCAAAATGATGTGGTTGTCCACGATCGCCACACGCGTCGAGTCGTTCTCGAGAACGACTGACGGGTCCGGCGCCGCATCGCCCGCACCGGTGCCGGCGCCTCCCGTGATCACGGCGACGAGGCGGAGCACGGCGCCCGCCGAAGGGACGCGGACGCCCCCCGACTCCCGCGTGAAATCGCCGAGGACTTCCCACGGGACGGCAATTTCGAGAGCGCCGTCACGCACGCCGTCCTGGTAATAGACGGCCTCGTAGCGCGAATCTTCCACGAGATGGAACGGCTGCACGCAGTCCGTGTATCCGGCGAGGAGCTCCGGTGACGAACGGCTCGCGCTCGCGAGAAAGTTGGGCGTGAGTCCGCCGAACTCGACGTTGCGCTGAAAGTAATCCTGTGTGGTGAGATCCTCCACGCCGCCGCACATGGTGTCGAAGAAGAGCATCAACGTACCGGCCACGGTCACCGCGGGCACGGCGACGTAACAATTGTAGTTATCCCACGTTACGGCGATGGCCGCGATGTCGTTGTCCTGCCCCCACCGCGAATCTCCGGCACGCTCGCAAAACGCGCTCTCGGCGTCGAGCACCCATTCGTCGGCGTCGAAATCCGCTGTCGAGCCGTCCACGGCGATACGGGAGCGCAGATCGGGTGCGGTTTTGGCGTGGAGAGTCGCGGCGAGAAGACAGAGCACGAGCGAGAAGAGCGTGGTCCGCGTCATGGAGTGTCGTCCCTCTCCTCGTCCAGTCGCTTGAGTCCTTCCAGCATCAGATGGTCGAGAGGGATGTCGATGCGAACCTCCTGAGCGGCGGGTTCTTTGTCCTTGTCGAATGAAAAGGTCCCCTCTTTCCATCGAACGATTTCGAAGATGACTTCCTTCACTTGCTCCATGACGGCGCGTGTGAGCATCGCCTCGTCGATGTGTCCGGCTTCGATGAGCAGCGCCCCTATCCGCTTCTTCGCCGAGGCGAGTTTTCCGAGTGCGTCGTTCAGCGCCTCCTCGTCGATGAGCCCTTCCCGGACGAGGTACTCGCCGAGCTTCACGGGCCGGTTCTTGATGCCCGCGAACGTAACGTTTCCCTTTTCGAAGTACACCCTCGCCGAGTTTCCGCGGCGGGCGAGTTTCAGTTCGCCCGTGGCCTCCGCGAGGTTGAGCATCTGCATCACCGAGATCGGCTCGAAGACGGCCAGATCCCCTTTCAAGTCCGACATGCAAGGTCCCTTCTCCGATTCGGACGGTTCTGCGACGCTACTCGAGAGCCGCTCGCGCCGCGGCCAGGCGCGCCACGGGAACGCGGTACGGCGAACAGCTCACGTAGTCGAGCCCCACGCTGTTGAAGAATTCGATCGATGCGGGATCGCCGCCATGTTCGCCGCATACCCCCAACTTGAGCTTCGGGTTTTTCTCCCGGCCCTTCGCCACAGCGAGGCGGACGAGCCCTCCCACACCGTCCCTGTCGAGGGACTCGAACGGGTCGTTCGGTATGACGCCCTTGGCCACGTAGGGGCCGAGGAATTTTCCCGAGTCGTCGCGGCTGAAACCGAATGTCATCTGCGTGAGATCGTTCGTTCCGAAGCTGAAGAAATCGGCGACCGAGGCGATTTGATCGGCCACGACGGCCGCTCGCGGGACCTCGATCATCGTTCCGATGAGGAACGGTATGTTCTCCCCTTCTCTCTTGAGCACCGCGTCTCCGACGCGCTGGATCATCTCCCTCAACTGCACGAGCTCCTCCTTGATTCCGACGAGCGGCACCATGATTTCGGGTCTGACGTCCACACCCTCGCGCTTCACTGCGCACGCCGCCTCGAGGATCGCCTCGACCTGAACTTCGTAGATCTCCGGGTACGTGATTCCAAGGCGGCACCCCCTGTGGCCGAGCATCGGGTTGAACTCGTGGAGCGCCGTCGCGGCGGCGCGAATGTCCTCCACGGAACGTCCGAGATCCTCGGCGGTGCTCCGCATTTCCGCCTCGTCCTTGGGGAGGAACTCGTGGAGCGGCGGATCGAGGAGACGTATCGTCACCGGCCTGCCGTTCATCGCGCGGAACACTCCCATGAAATCTTCCCTCTGCATCGGTTGAATTTTCTTCAGCGCCTCGACGCGCTCTTCGCGCGTCGCCGCGATGATCATCTCGCGGACGACGGGGATGCGGTCCTCCTTGAAAAACATGTGCTCGGTTCTCGCCAGCCCGATCCCCTCGGCACCGAACTTTACCGCCATCGCCGCATCCTCGGGCGTGTCTGCGTTCGCGCGGACCTTGAGCCTGCGGTACGCGTCCGCCCATTTCATGAATCTGTGGTAATAATCGTCGAGAATCGGATCGACGGTGGGCAGGACGCCTTCGTAAACGTTTCCCGTCGCTCCGTCGATCGTCAGCTGATCCCCCTCGCGGTACGTCTTGGCGCCCACCTTGAGGATCTTCTTCTCATGATCGATGTTGAGCCCCGAGCAGCCGACGACGCAGCACTTGCCCATACCCCTCGCTACGACCGCCGCGTGGGACGTCATGCCGCCTCTCGCCGTGACGATCCCCTCCGCCGCTTTCATTCCTTCGACGTCCTCCGGGGACGTCTCGAGACGGACGAGCACGACTTTTTCGCCGGCGGCCACCCTCTTTACGGAATCGTCGACCGAAAAAACGATCCCGCCGCTCGCCGCGCCCGGCGATGCGGGAAGCCCCTTGGCGATCGGTTTCGCTTTGACCGACGGATCGATCATCCGGTGGAGGAGGTTCTCGAGCTTCTCCGGATCGACGCGCTTGATCGCGTCTTTCTCTCCAATGAGCCCCTCGTGCACCATGTCAACCGCGATGCGGATCGCCGCTCTCGCCGTGCGCTTGCCCGAACGCGTCTGCAGCATCCAGAGACGGCCTTCTTGTATGGTGAACTCGATGTCCTGCATGTCGCGGAAATGCTTCTCGAGTTTTTCGTAAATCCCTTCGAGTTCCTTGTAGATCGTCGGCATGGTCGCTTCGAGGCTTTGAGAGGAAAGCTCGTTCGTCTTGTCGATGTTGATCGGGAGCGGCGTGCGGGTACCCGCCACGACGTCCTCTCCCTGAGCGTTGGGCAGGAACTCGCCGAAGAACCTCTTCTCCCCCGTGGCCGGATCGCGCGTGAAGGCCACACCGGTGGCGGACTTCGGGCCCATGTTGCCGAAAACCATCGACTGGACGTTCACCGCCGTGCCCCAGTGGTGGGGTATGTTGTTGATGCGCCTGTAAACCACCGCGCGGTTGCCGTTCCAGGACCGGAAGACCGCACCGATGGCTCCCCAGAGCTGTTCCCCCGCGTCCGCGGGGAAAGGGGAGCCCGTCACGCGTTTGACGAGCCCCTTGTACTCGGAGATCAGCTCTCTCAGATGATCCACGCTGAGCTGGTGATCGTACTCGATCCGCGCCGCCTGCTTCTTCTTGTGGATCAGGTCTTCGAAGTGATGGTGCTCGACCCCCAGCACGACGCTCGCGTACATGTGAATGAATCGCCTGTAGCTGTCGTAGGCGAAGCGCGGGTTCTTCGTCTTCGCGGCGAGCCCTTCGACGGTCGTGTCGTCCAGTCCGAGGTTCAGGACCGTGTCCATCATCCCCGGCATCGACACTCGCGCGCCCGAGCGTACCGAGACAAGGAGGGGGTTCGTGGGGTCGCCGAACGACGAGTCCATCGCCTTCTCGACTTTCTTCAGGTTCTCGCGTACCTCGCCGTTGAGGCCTTCGGGATACCCGCCTGCGTGGTCCATGAAATACGTGCACGCCTCGGTCGAGATGGTGAAGCCGGGGGGCACCGAAATTCCCAGCTGCGTCATCTCCGCGAGATCCGCTCCCTTTCCCCCAAGCAACTCTCGCATCTTCGAGTTGCCTTCAGTTCTGCTGTCCCCAAAAAAATAGACGTATTTCGCCATCGTGTGCTCGCCTTCCTCCGCGATCAACTGTGTATGTGGGATGATGAATCCAGACCTGGCGGCTCGCTCACCGGCGGATGAGAACCATCTTCTTGCTCGCCGAAAAGCCGCCAACGGATAGTCTATAGTAGTAAACACTCGAGGAAACTGCAACACCCCGCTCGTCCAACCCGTCCCACTCGGCCGCGTGATCACCGACATCCCGCCGCCCCGCGAGGAGACGGCGCACGAGCCGGCCGGAAACGTCGTAGATAGCTAGCTTTACGTCGTAGCCGCTCTCTTCCCTGCCGGCGAGCGCTCGCGATCCGGACCCGTCATTCGACTCCTGCGCTCCCACGCGGAATCGTATCGTGGTTTTTCCCGACGCCGAAGGAACGAACGGGTTCGGGGCGTTTTGATAGAGAACGCCCATCGTGCCGATGGGAATCGGCCGGGCTGCGATCCCCGCGGCGCCGTTCAACGCGGTCTCGTAGGCGTCAATCACGCCCCAGCCGTAATCGTTGTTCGGACTCGCCGCGTGGCTGGCCGAAGCGCGAAGGGCGTCTCTCAAGTCGATCGGCGACCAGTGGGGGTGCATCTGGAGACAAAGAGCCGCCGCTCCGGCGACGAGCGGCGTGGCGAGGCTCGTCCCGCTCGCGCTCGTATAGGTGAGAGAATCGTATGGCGACGCGCACCTCACGGATATTCCCTGGGCGCAGACATCCGGCTTGATTCTGGCGTCATAGGTCGGCCCCCGCGAACTGAAGCTCGCGATCACACCGGTCGGGTCGACCGCTCCCACGGCGACCACGCTATCTCCGTCTGCGGGAGCGATGATCCCCGGCCAGGGGAGCGGTCCCTCGTTGCCCGCAGCGGTGATGACGGCCATCCCCTTCGCTGCGGCGATGTCCGCGGCGATGGTCGTCACCGCCGTATTTCCGTCCATGTCCGCGTACGTGTACCAATTCAGATAACCGAGCGATGTGCTCACGAGATCCGCGCCCAAACTATCCGCCCACTCCAAACCGCTGACGTAATCGTCCTCTTCCGATTGGATCTCCATATCGTACCGTTCGGTCTTTCCGAGGGCGAACGACGCCTCGAACGCGGGCCCGATGAGATTTCCCGGCGCGTAGCCGGCGAGCGCCGAGAGCGTCACGGTGCCATGGTCGTGCTGGCCTGCCGGATCGCCCGCCTGGTTCTTCGTGATCGGATCGTTTTGAATGAAATCCCATTCGGCGACGACATCGAGATGATCGAGCGCTTCGTGAGAGCGGTTGAAGCCCGTGTCGAGCATCGCGACGAGCACTCCATTGCCGAAGATACTTGCGTTGTGTATGGGAATGACATCGATGAGATTGACCTGACCGAAGCTCGCCCCGTAGTCGAGCGTCTGAGCGGACGGCAGAGACCCCGTCCTCGGGGACGACGGCGCAGGGGGCGCCGCGGGGTCGTCGATCTGCGGCGGAATCTCCCTCTTCGCCGTTCGCACGCGATCGATCCTGCGGACGAACGGGAGCTTCTCCACCGTGCGGATCTCGTCGGCCGTTGCATACGCGCTCACCGCGTTCAAGTACTTCGAATGGCGTTTCACGCGGCAGCCCGCGTCGCCGAGAGCCTGAACGTACGACGGGTTGACGGGCAGATCGCGGTCGTCGACGAGCGGCCCCGACGATCTGCGAAGCCTTCTCTCGCGCGAACGATCCGCCAGGGCCACCTTCGAGAGAAGTCCGTCGAGTTCGCCGCTCGCACTCTCGCCGTGATCCGTGAAATAGACCCACACCTTGATCTCCGTCGCCGATGATGAGGACAGAGACTCGCGAACCGCCGCCGAGAGCTTATCCGCGGCGCGCACGTGCGACGGGAGGCCGAACGCAAAGAAACCGACCACGGCTGTCAACGCCAACAAAAGAGAAGACGATCTCATGATCCACCGGACCCCTCTGCTGTTTTTGTTGCCGAAAACGAGGGCCCGTCCGCTTCACAAACGGCCGGCACCGAGGGCCGGGAGCGGGCAGGTCCGATCTACCTAACCAAATAATACCAAATCAGTTGCGCGAAGTCAAACGCTAACTAAGGGGCGGTGGATGCAGGGCCATTGCGGACCCTTCGCGGGAACGAGCGAGGATCGTCCGGCCGCAAGGCCGGAAAGCCGAGCGAAGTGGAGCGAGGGTTCGCAATGGCCCTGCATCCACCGCCCGCACGGGCTACTCCTCCGAGCGGGGCAGCTGCCACTCCTCGAAGAGGATGAGATCGAGGGCCTGTTTCACCTGGTCGGGTCTGAAAAAGACGGGGTCGAACCCCATGACTGCGCACCGCGCCGCAGCGCCGCCCGGCACGTCCGGCTCGACCATCGCGTAGGTCGACGTCCAGTACGCGACCGGGGCGCCGTAAATCGCGGACGTCCCGTCGAGACACCCGTGCCCATACATCGGCTGAAAGCACGACCGAAAGGGACTCGTCTCCGCGACGAGGTAGCAGATCTGCTGGAAGTATGGCGGATTGTAGATGTCGTTGACCAGTCCGCGCGCTTCGGGGGCGTACACCTTTCCCGTCCCCGCCACTTCGGGTCTAAGTTCCAGTGGAGGAAAGTCCAGCGAGTCGTCCATCGGGATCGTGAACCGAAGTCCATCGGTTGTGGCGTTGTGCCGCCGCACGAGAGAAACCGAGCACGTGTTTTGAATGGAGTTGCGAATGAGCCTTCGGTTCGTGATGACGCTGATGTCGAGGACGTTCACACAGCACTCGTCGTACCCGAACGACAGCTCTCCTACCCCTTTCACTCCAACCTCGGAGTCGTCGTAGGGCGATTTCTGATCACCGGTGAGTTCGTAACGGAAGATCAGCGGATACTCGGGGCTCGAGCTCATGACGTCCGGGTTGACGACGGAGGTCATCGGCTGCTCGCCGCATAGGAGCACGTGTCCGCCGGCCGCCATGAACAAGGCGACGATGTTCGGCTTGACCTTTCCGGACACTCCGCCGGCTCCCTGCGACACGTCGCTCGGCACGAATTGGACCAGCTCGGGAAGAAGAGAAAGCCCCGACACGGCGTTGTACCCGGCGAACGCGTCCCAGATGATCGCCTTGTAATCCGCTATGGCCTGTATGGGCAGATCGTTTTCCACTTCGATCACGTCGACGGTCGGATCGAACCCGCGGACGCCGTCGAGCATCTCCTCCCAGAAGGCATCGTGCTCCAGATCGCTCGGGGCGCCCCCGTTGGTGGCCGAAAAACCCGCCGTGGGCGCTTCGTCGTAGTCGTCGATGAGCCGGAGGTTTCTCTGCATGGTGAAAGGAATGATGTTCACCGTCACCGAGGCCCTGGAGGAGTAGCCCGAGTTATCGATCACCTCGACGTGGAACGTGTGCGAATCGAACTGCCACGACCGCTCGGGCGACTCCGCGCACGGGAGCCTGGCTTCGCCGCATTCCTTGACGAACGGCGTCAAATCGTTCTCCCACTGCGTTGGATCGCTGAGGTCCTGAATATCCCAGCCGTAGCGGTAACCGGACGTCACGCCTCCGTAGCTCTCCGCGTTCGCGGTGAAACGAAAAGACATCGCCACGCTGGGAGGGATATCGATGATCGTCGGAGGCGTTGCCGGGCTCGACGTGATGATCGTGCCCATGTATTTGTTGTACACCGTCAAGACAGGACCGGTCAGTTTCCGAGACACCTGCATCCGCCTCATGTTCCGGTCCTCGTCGAACACCGGGCAGACCGCTCCGGCCTCGTCTTTCGCTTGGATGGCGAAAACGTAGCCGCCGAAGTCGAGCGGCTTCGTCGTCCAGTTCTTCCCCGAGTCTCCGGGCGCGCGGTAGTAGTGCCACGGCGTCCATTCGGGTGCATGAGGGTATTTCCGTATGTACTCGATCGTTTTCGACCAGCTGTTATCGAAGCCCGCCGTGCTTACCAGCAGCCAACGGACCGAATCGGGGTCCTGAACCTGCAGCTCGGTGCTCACGTAGTCCTTGGCGATCCATTTGATCGTCGTGATCGGCGGGACCTGCGACGGCTGGGCGCCGACCTTTCTCGGCACGACGATGTCCACAACCGGGGAAAGAGTCCTCGCCGTGA
Organism: uncultured bacterium; assembly: GCA_964645735.1. Lineage (GTDB taxonomy): Bacteria > Krumholzibacteriota > Krumholzibacteriia > WVZY01 > WVZY01 > CAZYCB01. The sequence goes on from CAZYCB010000196.1 coordinate 14,550, forward strand.
ACGATCTGTAGGCGGGCTTCGCCGACGCGAGACCTTCGGTGTCGACGGCTCGTACGAAGAAGGTGTGGCTGCGAACGAAGTCGACGGGCCTGAGGTCGTTGGGATCCGTCCCGGAGCTGTCCGCGAGAGCGTCAGCCGTGAATATGAACGTGGAATCGCTGGAGTAGACCCGCTCCCACTTGTCCGCGCCGGTGGTGTCCGCTGGGTCGAACACGCCGTCGCCGTTGTCCGTCACCGCGTACTCGTAGTAAGCGACCTGTCCGTCCGGATCCCATCCGCCCCAGTAGAGATGCAGCGTGTAGTTCGAGACCGTCCCTTCGGGCGGCGCGCTGGAGAGCCACACTTCGGGCGGCTGGTTCTGCCTCTTCGTGCCGACGAGCTCGTTTCCTGCGCACGCGCCAATGCCGGCGAGAGCGAGCAGCACGAGAGCAACCCCTATCCACGTTCTCATCGATCACCCCTGCCGGACCGCGCGCCGCGCGACGACGGCGGCCGGCCGCTGACAACGCCTTCTCGGCCGCCGGCCGTGACGCCTCCGATCGACACCAAGCCGCCGGCCGTGACGGACCCTTCGTTCGTGCACATCGTTGAGGTGGGGATTTTTCTTCGACCGCCGGCGACGCGGCTTTCTCGCTCGCTTACGGCCCCGCGTTCCGTCATCTGATGATGATGATTCGGCCGTACATCGAGTCTCCGTCCACTCCTCGCACACGGTAGAGGTATACGCCTGAGGCTACTTCTTCGCCTTTCGTATTGCGCGTATCCCACTCGATGTTGCCGGTGCCGTCCGTCTGGTTGTATTCCCAGACGATGTCTCCGGCGGGCGTGTAGATCTTCAGATTGCACGTCGCAGGCACGTTGACGAATCGCATCTTGTTGTCGGGATAATTATGGTAGTTCTCCGCGGAATACTGCGACGAACCCGAGCGGTACGGGTTGGGCACGGCGTAGATCTGCGGGACATCCGTGATGGGATCGACTTCGGTCTCGACGGAAACGAGTTCGTCAGGGCACGGGCAGGTCTCCCCCTCGGTCACGGAGCAGTGATCGACCTTCTCGAGCCCCTGCGTCGCGGAGCCGATTTTGTAGCCGCGATCGTACGTCGTCACCAGGTAGTAGTAAATGAAACCGTTGAACGCGTTCGAGTCCAACCACATGAGTTCGTCATCGCCGAGGCGGCCGTCCGGATGGACTTCCCGGATGTCTATTTGAATTCCGTATCCCTCGTACACACCCGTCGCTCGCAGCGCCGGGATGATCGCTCCGAAATACAACGAGTCTATCACCGCCCCGCCCGGGACCTTGGAACCGAGAAAAGCCTCCTCCTTGGACACTTCTCCGATGTTGATGAGATCGCTCCCGTCCGCATGCAGCGCGCGGAACATGTGGTATCCTTCGAAATCCTCCAGTCCGAGCCGGAACGTCGCTGTGCTGTCCACCATCCCCTCGGAGAAACTCAGCGTGAACCCGAGGTCGATGTTCCCGGGGTTGAGATAGCAACGGATCGGCTGTCCCGGTGTGTACCCCTGGCCGATGTCGATCTGACCCCCGAGGCGCTCCTTGCCGCCATCCACGGTAACCGAGACGGAGATCTCCGGCCGATCCGGCACGCCCACACCCACACGGCCGCCCCTGGGCACGGTAAACGTCAGCGTCCGGTCGATCGTTCCGTTATACACGCCGCCCGTAGTCGGCACGGACAGTTCCGAGGGGAGGTTCGTCGAGAACTTGGAGTGCCAGCCCGCGGTGTCCGGATCGTGAACGAGCGTGCTGACCGATTTCGGCAGGTCTACCCAAAACAGGTAGTTGGTGAAAGTCGTCCTATTCGAATTCATCTGCGTGATCACACGGACGTTGTCCGGCGGCAGCAAGCGAAGCGAATCCTCCTGTGCCTGCCCCCAAACCACGCATGGCAACAATGCCGCCGCCACCAACACGCATACGGCTCCCAGGGCCCTCGGGCTCATCCTCATCAAAGACGTTCCTCCTGTCACTGGTCTGCTAGTCCTTCCGCGGCAGCTGCCATTCGTCGAAAAGAATAATGTCCATAGCCTGCTTCATTTCAGCGGCTCTGAAGAAGAATGGGTGGAAACCCATCACCGCGCTTCTCGCGGGGACGCCCCCCGACTCGGGAATCACGGTCTCGTACTGCGTCGTCCAGAACGCCACTGGCGCGTTGTAGACCTTCGAATTCACGTTCAAACACCCGTTTCCGTAAATCGGCTTGAAGCAGGCCCTCGGCGGGTCGAGCTCGGCGAAATCGTTGCATGTCCCCGTACTGGTCCCGCCTTTGGGAACGCTCGCGAAGTAGATGGGGTTGTAGATATCGCAAAGGAGCCCCCTCGCCTCGGGTGCGTAGACGAACCCCGGCTGGATCACTTCGTTGCGCAAGTTCAGCGTCGGGAACGTGTATTTGGTGTCCAGCGGAAGTGCAGCGCGCAACCCGTCATTGACCCCGCTCTGCGGCGTGGGACGGATCGTGGTCACCGGGCACCCATGCAATCCCGCCTTGCGGATCGCCGTTCTCACCGTGATGTACGCGATATCCAGGACGTTCACGCAGCAATCCTGGTAGCCGAAGGACAGATCTCCAATCCCTTCCTCCCCGACGTTCGATTCGTCGTAACTCCCATCCTGGTCGCCCGCGCTCTCGTAGCGGAAGATGAGCGGGAAGACCGGAATCCTCGGGCTGAACGACGTGCGGTTGAGCGACGCACACATGATGTTCTCGCCGCACAAGAGCACGTGTCCGCCTGCGTACATGAAGAGCGCGACGATGTTCGGCGTGACCTTTCCCGTGGCCGCCGGGCCCGTGGGATCGACAAAGCGGAGCGTGTTGTTGATGAACGACCCCGTCTTCCCGTTGTAGGCCGCCGCGGCTATCCAGATCACAGTTTTGTAGTCGGAGAACGCGGTGATCGGAACGTCGTCCTTGAGCTCTATCACGTCGACCACGGGGTCGAATCCCCTCACGTCACCGAGCATCTCCTCCCAGAACGCGTCGTTCTCCTCGTCGCTCGGCAACCCTCCGTTCGTGGCGAGTATCCCCGCGCTGTTCTCCTTCCAGTCATCCACGAGGAGAACGCTCTTGCGCATCGTGAACGGGATCACGTTGACCGTGACGGCGACTCTCGACGTGTAGCCCGAATTGTCGATGACCTCGATGTAGAACGTGTGCGTGTCGAACTGCCACGACCGCTCGGGCGACTCTGCGCACGGGATCTGGGCTTCGCCGCACGTCTTCGTGAACGGCGTGTAATCGATTTCCCACTGTGCGGGATCGCTGAGATCCTGTATGTCCCATCCCCAACGGTAACCGGAGGCGACGCCCCCGTAACCTCTCGCATCGGCCGAAAAACTGAACGACATCGGGACGTTCGCAGGAATGTCTATGATCGTCGGCGGGGTGGTCGGGCTCGACGTGATGATCGTACCGATGTACTTGTTCGAGACCTTCAGAGTCGGCCCTGTACTCTTCTGCGACACGAGAAGCCTGCGAACGTTTCTGCTCTGATCGAACACGGCGCTTATGGCGCCCGCGTCGTCCTTGACCTGGACGGCGAACATGTACGGCCCGTAGTCGAGAGCGGGAGTCGTCCAGAACTTGCCCGAATCCCCCGGCGTCCTGTAGAATCGCCACGGAAACCACTCTGGAGCCCTCGGGTGCCGGCGTATGTAGTTAAGCGTCGAATCCCAGCCGCCGAACTTGTTCGTGCTCAGCAAAATCCAGCGGACCGAATCGGGATCTTGCACTTCCCTCTCGTTGGTCGCGTAGTCTCTCGCCAGCCACTGGAAGGTCGAAATCGGCGGCACTTGCGCCGGCGTGCTCCCTGTCGTCGTCGGCACGGTAATATCCACGACGGGCGAGAGCGTCCGCGACGTGAACGACCTGTACGCGGGCTTTCGGGACGACAACCCTTGATCGTCCACCGCGCGAAGGAAAAACGTGTGCGACCTCACGAAGTCGACCGGTAGAAGCCGGTTCGGATCCGCGTTCGTGCTGTCGGCGAGTTCGTCGGCGCTGAACACGAAGGTCGAGTCGTTCCTGAACACTTTATGCCACTTGTCCGCTCCCGTGGTGTCCGCCGGATCGAAAACGCCAGTAGCGTTGTTCGTGACGCACCACTCGTAGTAATGGATTTCCCCGTCCGGATCCCATCCTCCCCAATACATGTGGATCGTGTACTTGCTCACCGTTCCCTCGGGGGGAGCGCTGGAGAGCCACACCGTCGGATCCTGGTTCGTCGTCTGGACACCGCCGTTGTCGATGCACCCGACAAGCGTCACCCCGAGCAGCACAACGAACGCGATGAAAACTGTGTTCTTGATCATTGCCTTCTCCCTGGATTCGCGTGGGGAACCAAAATCCGACATCCGATTACCTCGCCACCTTGAGGAAGAACCGGAACTGCCCCGTTTGGGTCCACCGAGCGAGCGGCGTCCCCTGATACGCGTTGAGCAGGACCATGCTGCCGTTGATGAATATGTATTCTCGGAACTCGCTGTTGCTCGGGAGATCGCGCCCCTGGATCCTGACGCGGTACTCCTTGTTCCAGAAGCTCGGAGGATCGGCCCAGATAGACCGTCCGCCCGGGTCGGTGGCGATTTCGTACCGGTAAGTTATCTCGAACCTCCGGTCGAACTCGTTGTTAGCGACCCCGTCCTGCCACGCATCCTGCCCCTCGCTGAAGAACGATTCGCTCTCGCTGTCACCGACACCGAGGAGCGTCCATATCCACTGGCCCACGCCGAACCGCTCTTGTTCCTTCGGATGATCGTGTCCGCTGGCATCGAGGTTCATGTAGAACGTCCGTTTCGCGTACACCTTGTTCGTCTGCGTGTCCGTCTCCAGCGTGTCGTCCGGGTTGCCGGTAAAGTTCGCGGGGTGCCACCAATCCCACGTGACCGTGTCCACGTCCTCGGACGCCACCACGCCGTCGTAGTTGACGATGTACGCTTCGTCGAGCGTCGGGTCGTAGTTGCCGATGATCTCGATCTCGGACTTCGCTCGCCCGGTCCGAGTATCGAACATCGTGCCGTCCCCCTTCTCCCGCTCGTCCACCGCCCTGGCGCGGATCTTGTACTCGAAGCTCCCGATGTCTATCGTCGTCGAATCGGGGGTCCCGTTGGGGTTGCTGTCCACGGGATCTTCGGGAATCCACCGCGTCCGCGAATTCGATCCGGACACTCGGGCGGACGTGCGTTCGTACTGCACCTGGTACTTGATGCACCGGTTGATGTCATCCTCGCAGAGCGTGCTGTCTCTCATGTCGTCCCAACCGCGGTAGTCGATCCTGAGCCAGCTGAAGTACGGCACCGTATCGGGGATGTCGTCCTCGAAGTTCACGAACTCCTTCACCGGTTCTCCGGCGATGTAGTACGTGTTTTCCGCCTGGTAGATCTCGGTGTCGGGCTCGTAGTTCACGACCACCTGCACGACGCCCTCCGCGAAGGTCTTCACGTCGGCACGCGACTCCGCGCCCGAT
>CAZYCB010000197.1:0-2870 GCA_964645735.1 uncultured bacterium
CCGGGCGTTCTTGTGGGGGTGGGGGGGGTGGGGGGTGGGGCCCCCTTCCGGGCGTACCGCGGTGATTTGTGGTCCGCGGGGCCCCCACCGACCCTCCACCCCCCAGGCAACTCAGTCGCGCTCCCTCCCCACCATCGGCACGAAACGAACGTCGCAGATCTTCTCTTCGACCGTCCGATCGCCCTTCTTCACGATGCGATAGAGCACCTGGAAAAACGACCCCACGGGAATTGCCATTCGCCCGCCGTCTTTGAGCTGGTCGACGAGCGCTTTCGGCACGAACTCCGGCGCCGCCGTCACCATGATCGCGTCGAACGGGGCCTCCTCCGGCCACCCCGCGTATCCGTCGCCGACTCTCACGTGAACGTTCGCGCACCCGAGCGAGGCGAGACGCGTCTCCGCCTCCGTCCCGAGCGCCTTTACGAACTCGACGGTGTAAACGTCGCGGGCGAGAAGCGACAGAACGGCCGCCTGGTAACCCGATCCCGTCCCGATCTCGAGGACGCGATGGGTCGGTTCGAGATCGAGAAGCTCCGTCATGAGAGCCACGATGTACGGCTGCGAAATCGTCTGGCCGTGACCGATCGGCACCGGAGAATCGCTGTGGGCATAGGGAAGGTCCTCGGGCCTGACGAAGAGGTGCCGCTGCACCGTCTCCATCGCCCGGAGCACTCGCGGGTCTTTCACATCCCGGCGGCGTATCTGGTCCTCGACCATACGGAGACGGTCTTCCCGATACGGGTCGGCGGGGCGTTCGTCCTCTGAAGACCCGTTCCCCTTTTTCTTGATCCTGCCGATCATAGGAATGCGGCCATCCTCCTGCCGCCGTGAGTCTAAGCGACCGGCCAGCCGGTATCCAGGCGAAACTCGAATCCGCAAGGCGCGGGTCGGTGCGTGCGACATCGTGCTGGCGCAGGCGTGCGCACACCGGGTATCATGGCACCCAGGACTTTTCCCGCGTCCATAATGGAGACGATACGGCACGATGGCGTTCGCGCGCCTGGCAAAGGACTCGAGACGTGACACACACTGCCGAGAGGATGCAGAAGTACTTCAAGATCGTCGGCGAGCTCGCTCTCGCCTCGTCGGCGGAAACCGCGCGCGCCAAGTTCGCGGACCTTTTCGAGGGGATCGAATTCGACAGCAAGAGGATGCTCGATATCGGCGGAGGCAGCGGCGTTTGCAGCTACTACGCGGCGAACATGGGGGCCGCCGAAGTCGTGTGTCTCGAGCCCGAGGCCCACGGAAGCACGTGGGTGTTCGCGCGCATGTTCGACCGGTTGCGCGACGAGTTTCCCAATGCCGCGGTGAAGCTGGACACGCGGACGATACAGCAGTATTCGTCGAGCAAAGCGTTCGACGTCGTTCTCTTGAGAGCGTCGATCAACCACATAGACGACGAAGCGTGTGCTCGCCTTCTCGACGACAGGAAGGCGTGGGACGGATACAAAGACGTTTTTTCGCATATCGGAGCCATGATGAACCCCGGGGGAAAGCTCGTCATTTCCGACAGCACGCGGCAGAACTTCTTCGCGATGCTCGGCCGCAGAAGTCCCCTCTGTCCGGAGATCGAATGGCACAAGCACCATACGCCGGATGTGTGGGCACGCCTGCTCGCCGAGGCGGGATTCAGGAACCCGCGGATCGCCTGGGAGCCCCTTTACCGCTTGGGAGAACCGGGGAGGCTTCTGCTTCGGAACAGGACGGCGGCGTTTTTTCTGAAGGGGATCTTCCGCCTCGAGATGACGAAACCGTGAGGAAGAAGCGCCGGCGATCGTCCGGTGTACCCGTTCATGGCTTGCCGGCGAAGGAGCGGTTGGTGCACACATGACCTTCTCGATTCTAATCGTCGTTGTGGTCGGTCTCATCGCGTGGGCTATCGCCGTCATCCCGCGCTCGCGCGAGTGGATCGCCCGGTGCGATGCCGACAAAAATAGCGCGCTCCCCGTGTGGGCACCCCCGGCCGGCATGGAAACGCGGGGGGCGCTCGTCCCTGCGCTCGACCGCGTCCATTGGAGTTCGCTCTCGAAAGATGTCGACAACGACGGGGTCCACGTCACCGGTTACGACGCGGCGAGCCAGAGAACCCTCGGTGTAAGAGAACGAATCCCCGCGAACATCGCCGCCTTCGGCATCGAGCGCGCCGCGAGCCACCTCGAGACGGGGGACAAGAAGGACTTTCTGCTGGCCGCCCGGCAGTTCCAGTACCTCGTGGAAACGGCGAAACCCGTCACGATCGACGGACGCGAGGGTGCGGTGTGGTGCGCCGACTTCGAACCCGGCGGCGACTATAACGTGAGAGTGCCGTGGAGATCGGCGCGCTCCCAGATCTTTGCGATGAACGCGCTCCTCTGGGGATACGCGCTGACGGGCGAGACTCGTTACCGCGACCTGGCGCGGATGGGGCTTCTCCCACTCGGCCGCAGCGTCGACGAAGGCGGGCTCTGTTATCGAACGCCGAGCGGGGGCCTGTTCTTCGAACAAGTCGTGTCGTCGCCGCTCCACCACGTCCTCAACGGCCACCTCCATACGCTCGTCGATCTCCACGATTTCAAAACCTTCACGGGTTTCGAGGAGGCCGAGGCGATCATCGACGCGGGAGTGCACGGGACGATCGACATGCTCCCTCTCTACGACCGTTACGGGTACAGCCTCTACAGTCTCGCGCCCAACGCGGGCTTTCGGGCTCGTTTCAACATCGCCAGTACGTACTACCACCGCATGCACGTGGCGCTCCTCTGGAGACTCCAACACCTCGCGGACGAAGACGTGTTCGAGAGATACGCGGACAAGTGGGAAAACGAATGCGGCGGGACGTTCGACACCGCGTGGACGCTCGCCCTCATGATGTCCCAGGACGCGGCGCGAAC
>CAZYCB010000198.1:0-4695 GCA_964645735.1 uncultured bacterium
TGTCGTTGAGGGCCCTTTGCGGGAGCGACCGAGGATCACCCTCCGCGGGTCCTGTCGGCCATCCGCCCGCGGCCGTGCTCGCAAGCGCTGCGCGCGGGCGCGGGCGCCCGTGGCCGCCACCCGCGGAGGGAAGCCGAGGGAAGCGGAGCGCAGGGCCCTCAACGACACTCCACCGCACCGGCCCCGGTCATCACGAACCTGCGAAAGGAACACGTGGCGAATCGCATTCTCTGGGTCGACGACGAAATCGAGCTTCTCAAATCCCACGTCCGTTTTCTCGAAGGCAAGGGCTACGAGGTGAGCGTGGCCACGAACGGCGAGGACGCGATACGCATGGTGGGACATGAGAAGTATGACATCCTTCTTCTCGACGAATCCATGCCCGGCAAGGGCGGGTTGGAGACGCTCAACGAGATCAAGGAACTCGATCCCGGACTTCAGGTTATTATGATCACGAAAAACGAGGCGGAACGACTGATGGACGACGCCATCGGGATGAAGATCTCGGATTACCTTCTCAAGCCGGTCAACCCCATGCAGATTTACTCGGCGTGCAAACGGATCCTCGATTCGCACCGCCTGCAGGAGGACCGTTTCTCACAGGACTACGTCAAGGAGTTTACCAACATCCAGTCGATGATCGACGAGGAATCGTGGGAGAGCTGGGTGTCGATTCACTCGAAGCTCTGCCAGTGGGATCTCGAGTTCGACCGGTTCAGGGGAAGCGGGCTCCAGGCCACGCACGACGAGCAGCGCCAGAACGCCAACATGCATTTCGGCCGCTTCGTCGAGAAGTATTACGCCGAGTGGGTTCATTCGGAAAAAAGACCTCCCCTGAGTCCCGATATCTTCACCCGGTTCATCGCGCCCCATCTGCGCGAGAAAGAGGGCGTCTTTTTCGTCGTGATCGACTGCGTCCGTCTGGACCAGTGGCTCATCATCGAAGAAATCCTGCGCACCGAGTTCGACGTCAGAAAGGACTATTACCTTTCGATCCTCCCGACGGCGACGCCCTATGCGAGAAACGCCATTTTCAGCGGACTCTTTCCCGACGACATCCAGAGAAGATATCCCGACAAATGGCTCGAGAGATCGAAGGACGAGATCAGCAAAAACCGGTACGAGGAATTCTTCCTCGCCGAACAGCTCCGCCGCGGAGGTTTCGACCCGAACAAGCTCAAGTACACGAAAATTTACGCCGTCCAGGAGGCGAACGAGCTCAAGAAACGCATCGAGGCGCTGGTCTCGCTCCCCTTCGTGGCCCTGGTGTTCAACGTCGTCGACATTCTCACGCACGGCCGGAATCAATCCGAGATCCTCCAGCAGATCGCACCGGACGAGGCGGCGTTTCGATCGGTGGTGCGGTCGTGGTTTTCTCACTCGGTTCTTCTGGACATCCTCAGGGCGTGCGCGCGGAAGAAAGTCAGGGTCGTGATGACCACCGATCACGGCTCGGTCCTCGGCCGCCGCGCGAGCCTCGTCTACGGCAGACGCGACACCTCGACGAATCTTCGCTACAAGTTCGGCGACAACCTCAAGTGCGATGACAAGCAGGCGATCATCGTTCGCAAGCCTGCTCAATACCGGTTGCCCTGCGAGTCCGGGACGAAGACCTACATATTCGCGAAGGAGTACTTCTATTTCGTCTATCCGACGAACTTCCGCGACTACGAGAAGCACTACCAGGGGAGCTTCCAGCACGGAGGCGTGTCTCTCGAGGAAATGGTTCTCCCCTGTCTAACCCTGATCCCGAAGTCCTGAAATGGTGGAAGGCCACACGGAAAGCAAGACGTTCGTCACGACGACCGAAGCGGCGACCGAGCAGCTGGGAATGTCGATGGGGCTCCTCATCGCCCAGGGGATGTGCGTGTCGCTCGTGGGGTCTCTTGGTTCGGGGAAGTCCGTCCTCGTTCGCGGGATCTGCAGAGGTCTCTCCGTCCACGAGGACGTGCTGAGCCCGACGTTCATCCTTTTCGAGGAGTACCGCGGGCGTCTGCCCGTGATTCATCTCGATCTCTACCGTCTCGAGCACGAGAGCGAGATCGAGGAACTCGGCGTGTTCGATCGTCTGGGAGACGGTTCGGTGATCCTAGTCGAGTGGGGGGACCGGTCGAACCGGATCCTCGAGGTGTCGGATGTTCGGGTCGACATGGAAGTGATCGGGGACACCGAGCGAAGAATCGTGGTGCGTTATCCCGCGGCGCTCGCCCGCGTGTTTCGGAAGCTGTGATCATGCGGATTCTCGCCATCGATACGTCGTCCCAGGGGGGGAGCGTCGCCGTTTGCTCGGACGGGGGCGCGAGCGACGTCATCAGGCTCGACGAACCGTCGTCTCACCTCGTAGATCTGGGCAAAGCGGTGTCCGAAGCGCTCGCCGCGTCGAAATTGAGCGTGGAGGAGCTGGATCGGGTCGCGATCGTCATCGGTCCGGGGAGTTTCACCGGGCTTCGCGTCGGCATGGCGTACGTCAAAGGTCTCTGTGCCGCGCGCGAACTCGATGTCGTGGCTGTGACGAGTCTCGAACTCCTCGCGCGCCAGGCGGTGGTCCCGGGGCTTCCTGTCTCGCCCATGATCGACGCGCGGAAGAACGAAGTCTACGCAGCGCTCTACGATCCATCCGCCGATCCGAAGCTCGCAGATGCCGCGGGCGTTCCCGGACTCGTGGGTGCAGCAGCACGTCCGAGGCCCGCACTCCCTGCCGCTCTTGATCCGGAGACCGTTCTCGTAGAGAAAATCGCGCCGTGCGTACTCCCGCCGGAGGTGCACCTCGCGCGGCTCTCCAGGCAGCCGACCGTGTTCGTCGGATCCGGTGCGGTGAAATACAGAGGAGAGATCGAGAAGCTCTTCGGAGCTCAGGCTCGTTTCGCGGCGGGAAACGGCCCCGACACTCGGTTTCTCTGCCGCCTCGCCGCCGGTCTCGTCCCGCTCGATTCCAAGGATGTCGTCACGCTCGAGCCGCTCTACGTACGGCCGAGCGATGTGAAGCTCAAACCGCTCAAAGGCGTGCGCGCGTATGATCGACGTTAAGATCGAACCGCTGAATACATCGCACATCGGCCCGATTCTCGAGATCGAGAAGACTCACTTCCCGACACCGTGGACTCGCACGATGTTCGAGCAGGAGCTGCACAAAGATCCGCGCGGGGAGGGTCCGGGCTCGCACGCAGTCGTTGCCATGCACGGAGGCCGTCTCGTCGGATACGCGGTGGCCTGGTTCGTGGACGACGGCGTGCACCTGCTGAATATCGCCGTCAGCAAGGAGTTCCAAAGGAACGGGGTGGGCCGGGTTCTCCTCGAGGATCTCATCGAACGCGCGATCGCCGCGAAAAAGCTCGTCATCATCCTCGAGGTCCGCGCGGGCAACGCGGCGGCTCAAGAATTCTACGCCCGCTTTATGTTCACGAACTTCGGCGTCCGCCGAGGTTACTACGCCGATACCAACGAGGACGCGATCCTCATGGGGCTCGACCTGTCCGAACTCAGCGATGGGAGGCAGCGTGGGAGAGAAAAACCGATCGCCGAATGAAAGCGCTCTTTTGGAAGGCGCCTCCCTCGGCGTTCTTCTCGGCAGCGGGCTCGCCGCCGTAAGCGACACGTTTCCCGCCCGATCGACCCTTCGGTTCGATGAGATCGAGGGCCTGACGCCGCCGGGCGTTGCGGGACACAAGGGGGAACTCAAGCTCAGTCTCGTCTCGAATCGTCCGTGTCTTTTCATCTGCGGCCGGAAGCATTTCTACGAGGGGCACGCCGAAGAAACCCTTGCGCTCATGCGCTATCTGCATAGCGCCGGGCTCGGCGAGATTGTTCTTACCTCCGCAGCGGGAAGTCTCCTCAAGTCCATCGTTCCCGGCGAACTCGTTCTCGTCACCGACCTGCTGGATACGCAATTCCGCTCCCCCCTGCCGGGCAAAGCCGGAAAGCCCGAACACGAAAAAATCTCCTCCAGCTCGCAGGCCGCGAGTGGAGCCGATGCCCCCCCGGCGGCCTACCGGGGAGAGGGTGGTCCGGCACTCGCGGGCGAGCGTTTTTCCATTTCCAGGCGGCTTGCGATCGACGAGGCGATGTCACGCGGCCTTTGGAGGGCGGCGTCGGACGTGCGCGTGGGCATTGGGCGAGGCGCCGCCGTCACCTGCGCGGGTCCCGTGTACGAGACGCCGGCGGAGATTCGCGCGCTCCAGGAAACGGGCGCCTCCGTGGTCACGATGTCCGGGGCGCCGGACATCGAGGCGGCGAACGCCGTGGGCATACGCGTGGCGATGGTGGCGGTGGTGACGAATTGGGCGGCGGGAATCTCGGGCGCGCGTCTTCGTCACGAGGACGTGCTCGACGTTGCCCGCTCCGCGGCGGTACGGCTCCGGCAACTCGTTGTCAGGTTTGTCGAAACGCGATAGGCCGCGGGTCAGAGAACCCGGGAGGGCGAACCCGCCGGCGCCAGCGCGCCAATTAGGTGTTGTGAGGGGGGTAGGGAACGGGTATAGTCTTCGCGGGTTTGTCCGACAGGTGGCGCGACGCCGCAGGGAGTCTTTCGCATGTCGTGGTTCAAACGGGCCAAACAGGAGATCAAGACCGCCGAGAAAAAGACCCTTCCGGACGGTTTGTGGCAGAAGTGCGACTACTGCGGCGAGATCCTCTACACGAAAGAGCTCGAAAAACGGCTGTGGGTCTGTTCCAAGTGCAACAACCACTTCATCATCG
>CAZYCB010000199.1:0-1574 GCA_964645735.1 uncultured bacterium
GCGCTCTCGTGAAGTCGATCCATGTCGCCCTCGCCAAAACCGTTGAACATCTGCTTCGCCATATCGGCCGTGCGGCGGCGTTCGGCGTCGCGGTCCCCGGGCGTCACACCCGCTTCCCGTGCTTTCTGCATGTGGCGATTCACCGCGCGGACATCCTCCTCCATGCGCGCGCACACTTTCTCCAACACCTCTTCGCCCACACCTTTCCGCCGGCCTTCCCGGAGCTTCTGCGTCACCGGATCGACGGGAAGACCTTCGCGCGCCATGGCGAGGACGCGTTCCTGCGCTCGGATCTGTTTCTGAAGCGGTTCGCTCTCACTGAAGATCGCGCCGAACGCCGCGTCGTCGAGACCGAGCCTGTCACACTCGCCGAGGTGCTGGCGGAGCTGCTCGCGCTCCTGCGTTTGAAGTCCCTGTTCGCTCTCGATCCGATCGCGGATCCGCTGGCGAAGAGCGTCGCCCTGAGGCGTCCGGCTCATAGCCTGCGTTTCCTCGCGTGTGCGAATCTGCGCGGCGCTCTCATCCTGCGCCGAAGCGGCGCCGGCGAGCTGCCCCATGAGAAGAAGAGCGAAGAGAAGGATGAAAGAACCGTTCCCTATCGTCGAACGCGTGAGTTGCTTTTTCATACGGTGCGCCTCCCTTTCTGACTTTCCGACGGTTCCAGAGAGTCTCTTTTCCGTCGTACCAATGAGACGACTGAACCCGGCGCGCGTTACATCCGCGCGGGCTCTTTTTCGAGCGGCAATACCTCCAGGACGCCATTTCGCCTCCCGAAGCCGTCTTCCACCGTGACAATGGATTCCGGCGGCGTAACGCATTCTCCGTCAATCAGATAGGCATACTCATACGTCCCCGGCATGAGCGTCACGCGCACCTCCCACCATCCGTCGGCTGTCTTCGCAAGCGGGGTGGCGTCGCCGGCCCACTCGTTGAATGTTCCGACGACGGACACGTTCGCAGCGTTCGGCGCCTGGACCCGCAACACGACGCTCCCGCGCGCATCGGGTTTCTGGATCGCGCCCCGGCTTTCGCGAACGATCATGTCGATGTCGACATGCGGCGGCAGCGGCGAGTCGCGCCTTCCCCACGCGTGGCTCACGCCGAGAGAAAAGCGGTGCGAATCCACCTCGTTTCCGTCGGGCCACGTGTAATTCGAGAACGCCGCGCGCGCGAGAATCGTCCACCCCAAAGCGACGGTGCAGCGCATTCCCACGCCCGCCTGCACATACTCATCCTCATGCTCGGGGGCCGCGCGATCGACAAAGTCTCGCCTTTGATAGGCTCCCGAAACCGTGATGAAAAGCGAGGAGACCAGGCGCCCGTCGATGCTCCCCGAGACCGTCCACGATTGGGAGTCGAAGAACGAATCGAGCGCGTCGGTCGTTTGATGGATCGCATCCATTCTCAAGCTGACGCGTCCTGCGGGCGCGACGCGAACGGTTCCCGCGCCGCTCCAGGAGGTCTCCGTGTATGTCAACGACTGATCGCGGGGGGTTGTCAGGGAATAGTTCGGATAGCTCCGGCCGTAGGCGGCACCCCAGAGCTCCACATTCCACAGCGGACGAACGAAACCG
>CAZYCB010000200.1:0-2017 GCA_964645735.1 uncultured bacterium
GAAGACCGTCAAGTTGGTCAAGGCGAAGGTCGCGCCCAGAATCGCCGCAAAAGTGATACGAAAGGCCCGGCCCGGCCCGCCGCCTGAAGAGGAAAAGAAAGCTCCGGAAGAGCCGGTTCAGCCTCTCGAACCGGCCGCAGCGCCGAAAGCCGAAGCGGAATCGAAACCGGTCGAGCCGGTGAAAGTCCAACCGGTCACCGTCAAACCTCAAGAAGCCCCCCCGGCTCCTGTGCACGTCAAACCGGAGCCGAAACCCGCGCCTCCCGCACCCGATAAGGGGCAGCGTCCGGCTCCTCCCGCTCACGCCGTTGTCCCGGTGAAGCCCAAACCCGATTCCGGACACACGGCGAGAATCATCTCGAGGCCGGAAAAACCTGTCCGGCCGCCCATGGGTCCGAGGGAGGCGGAGAGGGTCCAGGAGCGTCCCAAGCCGCCGCACAAAAAGGAGGGCCGTCCGAGGATTCTGATCCCCGACGAGGCGGTCGACGAGGCGGTGGTCGTGCCTGGCGCCCGCAAACCGAAAGTCGGAAAAAAACGAGACGTCGCAGATATCGAAGCGCAGCAGCGGGCGGTGAGGGAGAGCGTGCGGCGCACGCTCGCCAGGATCGAGACGACGCGAAAAACGAAACGGCGCAAGGGAAAGACCCAGGAAGAGGGAATCGCGGTCGAGAAGCCCGTCCAGGTGATGGAGGGGATGACGGTGAGGGAGCTCGCCGCGGCCTTCAAGATCGATGCGAACGAGATCATCAAGAAATGCTTCGAGCTGGGGATGCCCGTAACGATCAATCAGACTCTCGAGAAAGACACGATCGAACTTCTCGCCGAGGATCTTACCAAGGCAGTCGAATTCGCCACCGATGAGTTCGGCACGCTTCTCACGCCGGAAAGAGAAATAGACGCCTCTCGCCTCAAGCCGAGAGCCCCGATCGTGACGATCATGGGGCACGTCGACCACGGCAAGACGTCGATCCTCGACTACATCAGGCACACGAACGTCGCCGGGGGCGAAGCGGGAGGCATCACTCAGCACGTCGGCGCCTACGAGGTCGAGACTCCAGCAGGGAAGATCACGTTTGTCGACACACCAGGCCACGAAGCGTTCACTTCGATGCGCCAGCGCGGTGCCCAGGTCACGGACATCGTGATTCTCGTGGTTGCCGCCGATGACGGCGTCATGCCGCAGACCATCGAAGCGATCAACCACGCGAAGGACGCCGGTGTGCTCGTCATGGTCGCGGTCAACAAGGTCGACCTTCCTACTGCGAAACCGCTTCAGGTGAAGAAACAGCTCGCCGACATGGGAGTCATGGCGGAGGAGTACGGCGGCGATGTGGTCATGGTGGACGTCTCCGCGCGGACGGGCGAAGGAATCGAAAAGCTCCTCGAGATGATCCTCCTCCAGGCGGACGTCATGGAGCTCAAGGCGGACAGCGAGGCGTCGGGACGCGGTGTGGCGATCGAGGTGAGGAAAGAGGAGGGGAGGGGCATACTGTGCACGACGCTCGTCACGCAGGGGACGCTCCGCGTGGGCGATGCGTTCGTCGTGGGGCATCACTACGGAAAGGTCCGCGCGCTCTTCGACTATCGGGGCCGGCCGGTGAAAGATGCGCCGCCCTCGATGCCCGTCGTCGTGCTGGGATGCAACGGGCTTCCGCAGGCCGGGGACAAGCTCACCGTCGTCGCCGAGGAGAAGGAGGCGCGCGAGCTGAGCGTCAGGCGCCAGATCACGGCGAATGAGCGCAAGAGGAGAGCGGCGAAGAAGCTCACGCTCGAGGAGCTCTACACGCAGATCGAACAGGGTGCGGTCAAGGAGCTGCGGCTGATCGTCAAAGGCGACACGAACGGTTCCATAGAAGCGTTGGGCGAGAGCCTCTCGCGACTGTCGGTGGAGAACGTCGGAGTGAAAATCATTCACTCGGGCGTCGGCGTGGTCAACGAGTCCGATGTGCTCCTCGCCGATACGTCGACCGCGATCGTCATCGCCTTTCACGTGAAGGTCGCGCCGAAAGCGCTGGAG
>CAZYCB010000201.1:0-3233 GCA_964645735.1 uncultured bacterium
GTGCAGGGGCTCGCCGGAGGCGTTCGTCCGTGCATCACCCTGGTGCAGGTGGGAGACGATCCGGCATCCAGTTCCTACGTGAAGTCGAAGGTGAAGATGTGCGAGTATTGCGGAATCCTCTCGCGTCACCTCCATTTTCCCGGCGATGTGGGAGAGAGAGAACTCATCGACGCGCTTCGGCGCCTCGGAGACGACCCAGCCGTTCACGGGATCCTGCTGCAGCTCCCTGTTCCAGGTCACATCGACCAGGATCGCGCCATCGCCGCGATACGACCCGAGAAGGACGTGGATGGTTTTCACCCCGAAAACGCGGGACTCCTCGCCGAGGGCAAGCCGCGTTTCGTCCCCTGCACGCCGCTGGGCGTGCGGGAACTGTTCTTGCGGTACTCAATCGAGACGGCAGGCAAACATGTGGTCGTCGTCGGCCGGAGCATCGTCGTGGGGAAACCGCTCGCGCTGCTCATGATGCTCAAAGGAAAAGGGGGCGATGCGACGGTCACCGTCTGTCACAGCAAGACGCGCGACATCGGCGGTGTGACGGCGTCCGCGGACATCGTCGTGGCGGCGATGGGCAAACCGCATTTTCTCACCGCGGATATGGTCAAGGATGGAGCCGTTGTCGTGGACGTGGGGATCAACCGCGTCGCCGATGCGGCGGCCAAGAAAGGATACCGGCTCGTTGGCGACGTGGATTTCGATGGAGTCGCCCCCAAGACCTCGTTCATCACGCCTGTACCGGGGGGCGTGGGTCCGATGACGGTGGCGATGCTGATGTCCAATACACTGAAAGCATACTTCCTGCAGGTTGGCCCTTCGAATGCCGCTCGATGAGAAGCACTACTTTACCGTCTCCGAACTGAACTCCCTCGTCCGTTCGCTCGTCGAAGAGAGCTACCCGGAAGTCACCGTGCTCGCGGAAGTGTCGAATTTCAAGCGCCACACGTCGGGGCACCTCTACTTCACGCTTAAGGACGCCGAGGCGCAGCTTCGCGCGGTTTGTTTCCGATCGCAGGCGGATCGGATCGCGTTCGACGTCGAGGACGGCATACAGGTGCTGGCGACGGGGAGGCTCACGGTATACGAGGTCTACGGGCAGTATCAGATCGTTATCCAGTCGATCGAAAAAGCCGGCGTGGGCGAACTCGAGGCGGCGTTCCGCAGACTCCGCGAGCGGCTCGAGAAGGAAGGGCTTTTCGATCCGGGACACAAGAAGCCTCTTCCGGCGTATCCGTTCCGGATCGCCGTGGTGACGTCGCCCACGGGTGCGGCCGTGCGCGACATTCTCACGACGCTGCGCCGCCGGTGGCCGCCGGCGGAGATCCTGCTCTTTCCCGTCGCCGTGCAGGGAAACCAGGCGGCGCCGAACATCGTTCGAGCTCTCGAGCTGCTTCCGAGCGTCGAGGCGGTCGATCTCATCATACTCGGCCGGGGCGGCGGGAGCCTCGAGGATCTCTGGGCGTTCAACGAGGAGGCGGTGGCCCGCGCGATTTACGCCTGTCCGATACCCGTGGTGAGTGGTGTGGGGCATGAAACGGATTTCACGATCTCGGACTTCGTGAGCGATGTGCGGGCGGCGACGCCCACTATGGCGGCGGAAATTTCCGTTCCGCGTCTGGAGGATGTCCTGGAGAGGCTCGGTGCAATCGGGAGCCGGTTGATTCAATTCGCGGAAGTGGGTCTGGAGCTGAGACGGAGCCGTCTGAGTGAACTCGTCAGGAGCTACGCCCTGGGACGGGTGAGGGGCAGTGTCGAAGGCGCCATGCAGACCGTTGACTACACGGTCGAGAGACTCTGGCGCGCGGCGAGAGAGATGACGCGGGGCCGGTTGAGCCGCATCAACGAAGTTCTGGCGCATCTGGACGGCCTCGATGCGAAGAAGGTGTTATCGCGGGGGTATGCGGTGTGTTCGGACGGCCGAACAGAGCGGATCATTCGGTCCTCGGCGGCGGCGCTCGACGCACGCAGCGTACGGCTCACGTTCGCCGATGGCAAGGTGAGCGCTGAAGTGAAGGAGAAAATCGATGGCGACTAAAAAGGCGCGTTTCGAGGAATCGATGAAGCGGCTCGAGGAGATCGTACGCGAGCTCGAAACGGCGAATCTGTCGCTCGAGGAATCGATGGCGAAGTTCGAAGAAGGTGTGAAGCTCGGAAAAGTCTGCCGCGACCTTCTGGAAAAGGCGGAGGCGAGGATCAAGGTCCTCGTCGAGGACGAGGCGGGAACCGTGCGCGAAGAGGACGCCCCGTATGATTCCAACGAATGAGAAAGAACGTTTCGCCGCGTCGATGGCGGAGGACAGGCTCCGTGTCGAGCGCCGTCTCGAGGAGCTTCTCGACCAGCTCGGGCGAGGTCCGTCGGTGATCGAAGAGGCCGTACGCTACATGGTGCTCGATGCGGGAAAGCGCCTGCGGCCGCTGCTCTGTCTCTGGACGCACGACGCCTGGGGCGGTACCCATCGGGACGCGTGTCTGGATGCGGCGTGCGCCATCGAATGCCTGCACACGTACTCGCTCATACACGACGACCTTCCGTGCATGGACGACGACGACATGCGCCGGGGGAAGCCGAGCTGTCACAAGAAGTACGGCGAAGCGGTCGCGGTGCTCGCCGGCGACGCGCTCCTGACGCTCTGTTTCGAGATTCTCGCCTCCATGGGCGAGCGCCGGGAGATCGCGGATAGAATGGCCCTCGAGGCCACCCGTGTTGTATCCCGGGCCGGCGGGACGAGCGGGATCATCGGCGGTCAGGTGCTCGACATCACGAGCGCCGCGATCGAGGCCACCGTGGATCGGGTCGAAGAAATTCACTCGATGAAGACGGCCGCGCTCATATCCGCTTCGATGGAAACGGGAGCGATCATTGCCGGAATGCCCGAGGCAGAGAGGGATCGCGTGCTCCTGGCGGGAATGAAGGCGGGAGAGGCGTTCCAGATCGTCGATGACATTCTCGATCTCGAAGCGGACGAAAAGACGCTCGGCAAGACGCCTGGAAAAGATCTCCGCGACGGGAAGCTCACGTATCCGTCCGTCATGGGAGTCGAAGCGTCGAGAGAACGAGCGAACACGCTCATTGCCGAGGCCGGAGAACTCGTCGACAGCCGGCCGGAAGCCGCTCTCCTCGTGACGCTCTTGAATTTCATGGTGGAAAGGCGCGCCTGAGGGCGCTGCGAGAGACGAAGACATGCTGGACGTCGTTCGCGATATGCCGTTCATAACGGCGATTCTGGCCGGTATTC
>CAZYCB010000202.1:0-1650 GCA_964645735.1 uncultured bacterium
TCGTGGCCGCGGCGCGGGGAGGAAGCGAGAAGGCGTTCAGGGCGCTCGTCGAAAGGTATCATCCGATGGCCTACGCGGTGGTGAGGGGTGTGCTCGGCGGCCGCTCCGATGCGGAGGACGTGGCGCAGGAGGTATTCATCAAAGTGTTCCGGAGTCTGCCGGGGTTTCGAGGCGACTCGAAATTCTCCACCTGGGTGTACACGATCGCGCGGAACGAAGCGGTCAATGCGGCGCGAAAATCGAACCCAGCGGATGCATCGATCGAGGACGTCGTTCTCGAATCGCCCGAGGAATTGCGGCCGGACAGGCTCTACCGCCGGAAGATCCGGCAGGAAGAGATCGAACGCGGCCTCTCTGAACTCGAACCGGACTACCGTCTCGTGCTCGAGCTCCGGTACATGGGAGAAATGTCGTACACCGAGATCAGCGACGTGATGGCCCTTCCGATCGGGACGGTGAAGACGTATATTCACAGAGCCAAGATCGAGCTCAAGCGAGTGATGAGCCGAAGGCAGTTCGTCGAGACCCACAGACAGAGAGAACATCCATGAGCTGCGACGCATTCGATGATCTTCTGCCCCTCTACGCGGAAGGGGAACTCGGCGCCGACGAGCGCAAACGGGTCGACGAGCACGTCGCCGCGTGCGCCTCGTGCCGCGAGTCGCTCTCGTTCTACCGTGAACTCGAAAGCTCGCTCGTCTCCCGTGAGAGTCTCCGACCGTCTCCCGCGAAAGCCGCGGCGGCCGTGACGGCCCGCCTGGGGCTGCGGAAACGCTCTCGAACGCTCGACGCCCACGTCGGCGTCCCCGCTCTCGCGAGCGCGGGGTTCATTCTTCTCGGGATCGTTCTCTTCGTGTTCCGCGGGGCCGTGGCGCGGTTCTTTACCGACGCTGCGGGAAGGTCCGTCGGCCTTCCCGGCCCGGAATTCTCGAATGACGTATCGCGCGCTGTGGAAGGATGGACACGCGGCGTCGGCCAGATCGCCGGGTTGGGGAACGAGTGGGTGCTCCTCTCGGTCTACGCCGGTATCCTCGCGCTCGTATTGCTCACCGGAAGCTGGATGGTTCTCAAGTTCGTGAGAGAGTAGGCTCGTTTTTGCGGTGCGGGCGCAGGGCCGTCAACAGCCCCTCGCTCGCGCGCGGCATCGTCGGTCAAAACCGATATCCCATTCCCAGGCGCGGCTGAAAGTAGTCGGCGTACACCACGTGCGCGAAAACCTCGAGATGATTCCAGAATAGAAGGTCCCCGCCCGTCGCAAACCCGAAGTTGTCCTGGCTCTCGTTCGTCGATGCCGGAAATCCTCCTCCATCGAACGCCTGTTCGTCGCTGATGTAGGCGGGCGCCCACCACACGTTGAGTTGGTGGCGCGGCCCCAGCGGATAGACCTTCCCGAGCTGGAGCAGCACCGCCCAGTGGCGCGTCGTGGCGTGCCGGTTCGTCTCCTGATTGTCGTGCTGGAAGTTCTCGAAGTAATTGCCCAGTGCCGTCACGTAGAATTCCCCGAAATCGACGAGAAGCACGTTCGCGCCCACGCCGAGGTTGATGTACCGGTACGACACGCCTTCGTTGTGAGGATCACCTTCGAGGAGGGCGAACTCGGCGAACATGGTAAGACGCCTGTGGAAACCGTATTTCGCCCAGAACGCGCCG
>CAZYCB010000203.1:0-9849 GCA_964645735.1 uncultured bacterium
TCTCAAGAAGATCCGGCCGAGCCTCTGCTGCGAGCGGAGTTTCTCGTAGGGATTACCGTGCTTATCGAACATCTCTATGCTCTGTGTCAGGCTCTCGACAGCACCCTCGACGTCTCTCGAGCGGAGCTGGCAGAGCGCCCGCGTGCGGTAGAGATATCCGATTTCATAGAGTTCGCCGCAGCTGTCGGCGACCACCAGGCCATCGTCGACCGCCTTGGCTGCTTTTCCCAGGTCGTTGAGCTTGTAATAGACGTCGGCAAGCCTGCGCATGACCTCTGCGGCCATGTCGCCTTCCGGCGCGAGCTGCTTCACTTTCTTGGCCGCGTTCGACAGGTTGACGAGCGCCTCTTCGTAACGCCCCCGTGCGATCATCAGTTCGCCGAGGTACTCATCGGCCAGCGCGGATTCGCGGCCGTACCCGCGGTCGATGGCGAGCGCCTGTCCGCGAAGGATCAGTTTCTCCGCCTTGCTGAACTCGCCGCACGCCGCTTGCGTCCTGCCTTCCATCAAAATCGCTTTGGTCAGCTTGTTCTCGTCGCCCAGACGCTCCGCCATCGTGGCCGCATTGGAGAACGCGGAGAGCGCGTCCGTGAAACGCCGGAGTTTGGCGTGCACGACGCCGATGTTGAGCTGGACGCGGATGAGGTGCTGAGTGAGCCCGAGGGACTTCGCCAGTTCGAGCGATTTCGAGAGAGACGCGAGCGCGCGGTTCCACCGGCATGCGTTCTTGTGGAGCAGTCCGATGTTGTTGTAGACGTACGCGATGCCGATCCTGTCCTCGACCCGCCGGTACGACGAGAGGGCATCCATGAAGAAGTCCTCCGCCTCACCGGCCATGCCGAGACGGTGGTAGCAGTTCGCTACGAGGATCTGGACGTCGGCGACTTCGCTGTGCTCGCTCGAGTGCTTCAACCGCCGGTAGGCGCTGAAGCCTATCCGCAGGGCGTCGTCGTACTTGCCCTGCGCGAGGAGTATGTACGCCTCGCGGTAATCGACTTTGCCCAGCATGTCTGCCGGGGCGTCGTCGCCGAGGATGTTCCTTGCCTTCTCGAGGAACTGCCAGGCGTCCTTGTACGTCCCCTTCTTTCTGAAACAGTCGCCTAAGCGGAGATAGATCCGAAAACGATCGGGGAAGTCTTTAAGGTCGGGAGATTCCAGCGCTTTGGAAAAATACTCGATCGCAGTGGAGTAGTTCTCCGTAGAGAAGTGCATCTGACCGATTTCCTCGCCTGGCGAGACAACCGAATCAGCTCTCCAGCGTCCGTTGTGCTTAAGCCCGTCTTTATCGTCCCGTGCGTTAGACATATTCCGAACGAGGCTCGCGTTATGTCGATGCCGCAGGCAGCAACCCTATGCTGCTACCTGTGCAGTCCAAAAACAAAAAAGTACATCTGCCAAACCTTGAGCGCCAACCGGGTCTGGATCTCGATATCGGATTGGATCAAAGTCCCTGTGGGCAATGTCCTACCCTTCTTCGCTCCGGCCAAGTCGTCGGCATCCCCCTCGTCCCCGCTATTCAAAAGCGTCGGATCGCCACCTTGTGGTGACATGATTTGAATGGTGGGCACGTCCTGGGAACCAGGGGCGGCGGCAGAAGGCGCTGCGGCAGGATACACGAGCACCAGAGCCAAGATGGCTGCGGCGACGAAAATGGCTGCTCGTTTCATCCGACCATCATCTCCTTCCAGTGACTCTCTTCACAGAGAGAGAAAACGGCTGATGCGTTGGGAGCGCGCCAGCTTCTAATTGAATATAGACTCTCGTGTTAAGTATTGTCAAGCGCGGAGACTCGGTTCTACTCGTCCTCTTCGTCTTCTCTCGCCTTTTTGTACGGTATCCCGTACTTTTCCAGCTTTTTGTAGAGATTGCTCCGCTGCATACCGAGCCTCCGGGCGGTTTTGCTGACGTTGTAGCCGTGCGACCGGAGCTTGCGGAGGAAAAACTCCTTTTCGACCGCCTCCCGGAAGTCGTTGTAGGTCTCCTTCTCCAGGAACTGCTCCTCGAGATTCTTCGCCGGCCCCAGCACCGGCAGATCTTCGACATCGATCGTGGGTTTCGGCGTGAGAATCACGACCCGCTCGATGAGGTTCTCGAGTTCGCGCACGTTGCCGGGCCAGTTGTACTCCATGAGCTCCCCAATGGCCCGCTGACTCATCTTCTTTGGCTTCTGCCCGAGCTCTGCGGCGGTATCCCGGAGGAAGTGATCCACGAGGACGGGGAGATCGGATATGCGCTTGCGCAGCGGCGGGATGGTGATCGGAACCACGTTCAAGCGGTAGAAAAGGTCCTCACGGAAGTTCCCCGTCTGGCTCTCCTTCTGGAGGTCCTTGTTCGTCGCGGCGATCACGCGAACGTCGACGCGCCGGGTTTCCGTGCCGCCGACGCGTTCGAACTGCGATTCCTGGAGGACGCGCAGGACCTTGGCCTGTGCGGAATGGCTCATGTCCCCCACTTCATCGAGGAAGAGCGTCCCGCCGTCCGCGAGGTCGAACTTGCCGATCCGGCGAGAAACGGCTCCGGTGAACGAGCCCTTCTCGTGCCCGAAAAGCTCGCTCTCGATGAGCTCCTCGGGGATCGCCGCGCAGTTGACCTCGATGAACGCCTCCTTCACCCGCGGGCTCATGTCGTGTAGCGCCCGGGCAACGAGCTCTTTGCCGGTCCCGTTTTCCCCGATGATCAGGACCCTCGCATTCGTCGGCGCGACCTTCTTGAGCGTCTCCATGATGGCGAGCATGTCGGGGTGTTCGCCCATGATACGGGTCCGGCGCTCGACTTCGGCCTTGAGCGAGATGTTTTCCGCGGCGAGTTTCCGCTGGGCGAGGCCGTTGCGTATCACGAGCAGGATGCGGTCGGCATCGATGGGCTTCTCGATGAAGTCGAACGCTCCGAGACGCGTGGCCTCCACGGCCGTCTGGATCGTGCCGTGACCGGAGATGATGACGACGGGCAGGTCCGGCTGGCTCTGGTGCAGGCGGGAGAGGACCTCCATACCGTCCATCGCCGGCATTTTGATGTCGAGGAGCACGAGATCGACGATCTCGTTTTCGGCTTTGCGGAGAGCTTCGACTCCGTCTTCGGCGAGAACGACGCGGTACTTCTCGTACTCGAGAAGCCGTTTCAGGGCGTCTCGAATTCCCTTCTCGTCGTCGGCAACCAGAACGGTTTTTGGCATAAACTCAAGGAGGTTTCGATAATGGGCTTGGATTTTTCGCTTCCCTTTTTCATATCATACTGGCAGGCGGAATGGCTACGGCAAAAATGGAGAGTTCGATGCACGACCACGAAGACCCTTCGTTCGTAGGCGGGAAAACGCACCTTCGCTGTCTGTCCCTCCCGGATCTCGAGATCTGGGTGGAGTCGCTGGGGGAGCCGCGCTACCGGGGCCGGCAGCTCGCCTCGTGGCTCTACGAGAAGCTCGCCGGCGACTTTTCCGAGATGACCGACCTCCCCCTCGGCTTTCGCGAGCGGCTCGGCGAAACGGCGCTCCTCACGTCGTTCCGCCGGGTGTCCGCGGAAGTGTCGAAAATCGACGGCACGAAAAAATACCTGTTCGAACTCCACGACGGCAACTGCGTCGAGTCCGTCCTCATGCGGCACGACGCGCGAATCACGTTTTGCGTGTCGAGCCAGGTCGGCTGTCCCCTCGATTGCCGTTTCTGTCAGACGTCCAAGGGACGCTTCCGCAGAAACCTCAGCGCAGGAGAGATCCTCGACCAGATCTGCTGGCTCAAGAAAGAGTGCGGGAATGAAATGGAGAAGGCGAACATCGTGTTCATGGGGATGGGGGAACCGCTGCTCAACTACAGATCGGTCGTCGCCGCCGTCCGCGTTCTCAACGGCGCCCCGGGCTTCGAGCTGGGGAGCAAACGCATCACGCTCTCGACTTCCGGACTCCCGCGGCGGATGAAGAACCTCGCCGACGAGGGCCTGAAATGCTCGCTCGCGGTGTCGCTGAACGCGACGACGGACGCGAAGAGGCGGGAGCTCATGCCCGCCGTGTCGCGCTACACGATCGCGGATGTCGTCGAAGCGGCGCGCTACTTCGCCGAAAAGAGCGGCCGCCGTGTCACGCTCGAGTACGTCCTTCTCCGCGGCGAGAACTCCTCGGCCGAAGACGCCCACAGGCTCGGCAAGATCGCGCGGCGCGGGGCCTTCAAGATCAACCTCATTCCCTACAATCCGGGGCGGGAAGGCGAGTTCGAGGCGCAGAGCGAAGACGAGCTCCAGGCGTTCATACGCGAGCTCCTCCCCTACTCGCCGACTCTGACCGTCCGCAGGAGCAAGGGACCGGATATCTTCGCCGCGTGCGGTCAGCTGTGGACGGAGAGTCTCGCCCCCCAAAAAAAACCAGCGGAAGGAACCTAGGATTCGCGAGAGGAGGGATCTTTTTCGGTTCCTCCCACTGGTCGGGCTGCGTGTTGTACGCAACTCTCGATCGGTACGGTGCGGTCGGCACGTTTTTGGGATTCACGCAACGGCGCGGGGGGTGACGCGCCGCCGCGCAAATCCACGATACCGGTGCCAGTGAGATCGGCTATTTGAGCATCAAAAGCTTTGTCGTCATCCGGGCGCTGCCCGCTTCGACCACGCCGAAGTACGTCGAGCTCGCCACTTGCCTCCCTTGTTCGTCGCGACCATTCCACGTCACGCGCAGTTCGGGTCCGACCGGACGCCCCGCGAAGAGCTCGCGCACGAGCGCGCCCGTCACGTCGTAGATCCTCAGCGTGACGGGTTTGTCCATGGCCGTAAAATCAGGGCCGAGCTCGACGCGAAGCTCCGTCTGCGGATTGAACGGATTCGGGTAATTGTTGAAACTCACGATGACCGGCGAATCGGTATCTTTTGTCGTCAATGCAAGGATGAACTCGTCGAGGCCCGCCACCGTCTCGGGAGACGCGATCGCGGGGTTCTCGACTCGTCCTCCGAAATACGCCGAAGGTCCTCCGAAAAGGACGCGGAAGTCTTCCGCGAAAATCTCGCGCGGGCGATACGCGTGCGCTCCGTCGTTCGAGAAGGCCGCCGCGTCTTCGATGCCTCGAATCCGGCGGTAGGCGTCCCAGCGGGTTTCGAGCCTTTCGGAAAAATGCCCGTACTGGAAAACGTGTCCGAGCTCGTGCGAGACGATGTAGGCGGCGCCTTCGTGCGATATCTCCAGGACCTGCGGAGAGAGAAACACACGGCTGCCGCTCGCCGAACTCGATAGCATGTCAGCGCGCGGATACGGGAGAAGGTACACGTCGACTTCGACGTTCATCCTGGGATACTCGATTTGATCGAGACACTCGACGACGAGATCCTTGTCGAAAGGATGGAACCGGCCGTCGCCTTTGTTCGTGATCGCGGGATCGCCGATGTCCATGATGAGCGTGAGGTACTCGCCTCCGTCCAGCCGGAGGATTCCCCGGTTCGACGTGGCGACAACCTCAGAGGCGAGGTAGTCCGACGGGAACACGCGGGCATCGATCCCGTTGGCCAGCCGGACCGTGACGACGCCCTCCTCGCCCGTGGAGGCCCATGCGAAGGGAACCGCCAGGGTGATCGAGGCCGCCGCAACAAAAAACGCCGCGGCCCGTCGAAGCAGATCGAGCTTGATGGTAATCACGCCTACTGGGTTTTCGAGTGTGGAAAAAAAACGGATGATTGAGATTCAGGTATAATTAGATTTCTCGTATAATTCTCAAAATCGAACTACTTCCCTAATCTGCAACCGGTGTTCCCCCGAGCGACGTGCGCACCTCCATTCCAGTTCTCCGAGAGAGCGATCGAAGCGAGGCACTGCAACTCGATGTGGTGTAACCCGAAAGCGAAGTTGCTTCACACATCTGCCAAAACAGATTGTGCAAATGGAAGTCAGACAGGACGTAAACGATGCCGAGAGCGGTGTAATTCGTGGGGGTTTTAGCGCAAGGAAGACCCCGAACATGGGCGAGTTGGCCCAACAGAATCGCCCGTAGACGTAAAAAAGGGACGAGAGAGAATCAGAACCGGATGCCGGTCGCGACGTGGAACTGCTGGTCACCGTGGAGATTGAAGCCGTACTCGAAGCGGATGATGTCTTGGATGGGCGAGAAGACATCGATCCCGATCCCGCTGGTGCCGTGGAACGTCTCGAAATGAAAATCGTCCGATCCGTACCAGACGATGCCGGAATCCAGAAAGGCCACGACTCCCATGCCGATGTCGAACTCGTGAATGATGGGGAACGAAAACACGGTTTGGGGGATGAACTGGTACCGCCATTCGACCGTCGAATACCAGCGGTGATACCCTTTGTAACGGTTGAGCGGGTGGCCGCGGAGCGTCTCGGAACCCCCGAGTCTCACGTACGAATACCCCGGGAAGTCTCCCAGCTGGTAGTCGACGTGGGAAAGGAAGCCCAGGACCGATTTTTCGCGCAGCCCCACGAAATGCCGGACTTCGCCGATCAAACGGTAGTACATGCTGCGGCCGTCGTCGAAGGGGAGCGTCGCGCGTACCGACGTGCTGACAACGTTCCCGGTCGTCGGACGGAGGCTGCTGTCCCGGCTGTCGAAGCGATAGCCGACGAGCGGAGAGACCGAGATTTCCTTTCCGTCCGACTCGACCGTCTCGCCGTCCTTTTCCTCGCCGCCGGTACGCGACTTGTCGAAGGTCAGACTGACAAGAAGCTGCGAGAACGTGATTCGACTGTCGGTGAGCGGAATGCCCACATAGCTCGACACGCCGATCCGCTCGAGGACACATATCTCGTCCGGAATGTCGCCGCGGTTGAAATACGAGGTCCCAACCCCCAACGAGATGTGTTTCCAACCCACCCAAGGCGTCGACCACGAGAGATTGACAGCGTCGTCATTCTGGTCGTTTCGCATGTACGACACGGTCACTTCCTCGAGCCGCCCCCTGAAGCTCTTATCGTTCCAACGGATTCCATAGGTGAAGCCGTTCTCGAAATCGTACTTCACCTGCGGGAGGATCGTTCGGATCAGTATGCCCGACCGCTCGCGCACGTCGATTCTGAGCGCGCAGTGACCGGGGGCGAGAGAGTCCGCACGCGCCTCGACGCTCGCGAACGGCGACAAGTCGCGCAGGAAATGGATGTCCCGCCGGAGCGTCGTGCGATCCAGCACTTCCCCCGGCTGCGTCTCCATTTCGCGAAGAATCACCCAGGGCTTCGTGTTCTTGTTTCCCTTCACCGTCACCGAGTCCACAACCGTCCCGTAAGCCCACGAGAATCTCGCTTCGTCGATGGGAATCGGCTCAGCTTCGAGGAGAGAAGACACGCCTGCGAGAAGAATGATGATAAGACACGCAACCGCGCACGGCCTGGCGACAACCATGTACGTACGTTAATAACTCGGGGTCCTTTTGCAAAGCGGAAAACCGGGGCGGCGGGGCGCACCGCCCCGCCGCGATCCCGGAACTGCCGTGCTACTCGGTTGGAGCAGAACCCGCCGATGGACCTGCGCTTGGCTCCGTCGGCGGCGCCGCCGGCGGCATGGGTGCCGTCGGGTTGACAGATGGCGCGCGAGCAGGCACCCCGCGCCCGCCGAAGCGGCTGAGGAAGAGCGCGCCGAGCCCGCTGAGGAACGCGAAAATGCCGAGGAGAACGCCGAGCACTTTGAAGAGCCCGCTTAGGAACCCGCCGAACGGGACGAGCGAGAACCCGAACCCGATGAACCCGGGCAGAAAGAGCACGGCCGTCCCCAGCAGCACGATCGCGAACGCGTTCGTCGTCTGGAAATTGAACCGGTCTCTGACCTTCGACCCGAGCGTATAGGCGAACACCGTGTCGGCCACAAAGAAGATGGCGATGCAGCTCGCCACGAGGACCAGCGCGAGGGGTATGCCGATGATCGTGACCAGCAGAATCAGGAAGAGGACGGGAATCACGAACACGCCGATGAACGCCACGAGAAATCCCGTTCCGAAGGTCCTCATCACTCCGGAAACGATGTGCTCGTGGCTTCGAATCACCCGGTTCCTCAGGAAGAAGAGCACGAGAAAAAAGAGAACGACGCAGACGAGGAATTTCGCTGCGGTCGAGAAGACGTAGAAAGGCCCCATGTCGTGTTTGAACCCGAACGGCATCTTGCCGAGGGAAAACTTGAGGTCCTTGAGAACCACCCTTTCGCCCTGAATGATCACTTCCGGCTGCTCGTCGAGCGTCCCGCCGATCACCACCATGTTCCCGTTGATTTCCGCTCCGGAGGCGACACGGGCGTTGCCCATGATGACCACCACATCTCCCACAACCTTCCCCTCGATCGACGCATCGCCGCCGAAAACGACAACGTCGCCGCGGACGAGATCCTCTTTGCTTACGGCGACATCCTCGCCGAACCGGACGATATCCTCGCCCTTCTCTTTGTACCGCCACTTATCTCCGGCGCCTGACCATTCTCCCTTGTCGATGATGATATGGCTTCCCGACGTGTCGGCCTCTCCGCCTTCGTCGCTCCCCTCGATGCTGATGCCGCTCTCATCGATTCGTATGTTGACCGTGCCTTTGCCCGGCTTATCCGCTTTCTTCGTTTCCGCCGCGGCCTTGTCCTCCGCCGTTGAACTCCTGGCCGGGAGAGCCTTCGCCGTGTCCGCGGCGCTTTGGGAGTTGCCGCTTTGCCCTGTCTGGGCCAGTGCGGTCCCCACCGCGCGGAACAGCGTCTGGCACACCGGCTGGGACTTCCACAGCCCCACCATCACGAGGAGTATCGCGACGGCCACGATGGCCGCGATTCCGAAGAGATTAGAAGCAGTACGACGCATGCTCAGCACTCCTTTTGCGGCTGGATCTGACGTACCACCCGGCGCACACCGTGATCATCACGATCATGAGGAGCGCGGGGACCATGTAGGGTTGTCCGGCGACGGCGACGAGCAGATACACCGCATCGGCGACCGTCTTCGCCGTCCTCATATCTCTTTGCAGCCCTTCGGAGACTCCATCGAGCACCTGGACGTTCGACACCGTCTGCTGCACGCCGACGAACGCATCGGCCGCCGCCACGGTGCTCTTCACGACGAATCCCTGGAAACGTCCTGACGTGATCGAGACCGCCGATAATATAATGACGAGAAGCGCCGCAGCCACCGCGGGAACTCTCACCCTCCGCGGCACCCACGCGAACACGCCGCGCGCACGGCTCGTTCTCTCGACCTCCGTACTCCCGCCGATCCGTCCCGTCGCTCTCAGAAAACGGATGACCGGCTCGGCGAAACCCTCGGGCACGCTCTCGAGCTCCATGTCGTCGAGAGCGGTGCCGAGGCCGCGGTATGCCGCGAGCGCACGAGCGCACGACGGACAACCCGCCACGTGACGGTTGAAGGATTCTCTTTCGCCGGGGCTCATCGTCCCGTCGAGAAAATCCTGGATCATCGAATATGCCTTCTCGCAATCCATGTCTCTGTGGTTCTCACTTTCCTATTTGTCTAATACGAATATCGCCGCTTGCGGTTTCAACCGTTACGCGTCCTCCGCCCTTCCCCACAACCCCCTTCAGTGTTTTCCTCGAAATCTCGTCGAGTTCGATGTCGAGATCGCCTTCGATGGCCCCGATCCCCGTGTGGACCTCGAGCGCGAAACCGTATCCCTCGGGCGTGCGATCCCGATAGTCCAAGGCCGGGTTATCGGCAACGTTGATGAAGAACTGGCAGGTGGCGCTATCGACCACAGAGGTTCTGGCCATCGCGGCGGTGCCGCGCAGGTTCTTCAGCCCGTTTCCCGCCTCGTTCCGAATCGGGTCCCTGGCGGGCTTGATTTTCATGCCGGGCTCGAGGCCGCCGCCCTGGACCATGAATCCTTGGATCACCCGATGGAAGATCGTGCCGTTGTAGAACCCGTCCTGTGCGTACCGGAGAAAATTCTCAACACTC
>CAZYCB010000204.1:0-3039 GCA_964645735.1 uncultured bacterium
AGAACGACAATCATCGGCCCCGCTATGACAGGTCTTCGGACGTCGCGGAGAATCGAGCGAGTAGAGGCGACTCTCTTGCCGGGACTCGTCAGATCCGTTTTGACTCGTATGAGGTCTTTAGCCAGGTCCGAGCTCGCGGGATAGCGGGATTCCGGGTCTTTCTTCAAAGCCCGGTCAACGATCGATTGGAAGCGGGGAGACAGATCGGGGCACGTGTCTTTGAGAGGTCTGGGGTCGTTGTTGACAATGGTATACAAGATCGCCGCGTCGTGATCCCCCTCGAAGGGCAGGCGGCCGCAGAGCATTTCGTATAGAACAACGCCAAGAGACCAGATATCCGTCCGGTGATCGACGTCTCGGCCCGCCGCCTGTTCGGGAGACATGTAGGCGACCGTACCCAAGGTCGTCCCGGTTCTTGTCACCCTGGCCTGACCGGCGAGCTTCGCAAGACCGAAGTCGATAATCTTGGCGACACCGTCTCTGTTGATGAAGATGTTGGCGGGTTTGATATCCCGGTGGACGATTCCCATCTGATGGGCCTTATCCAGTCCCTGCGCAACCTGGACGGCGATGCCGACAGCTTCTTCGAGTTTCAGCGGGCCTCGGTGGAGCCTGTCCTTCAGCGTCTCCCCCTCGTAGTAGGCCATGGCAATGAACGTACGGCCGTCGTCCGTCTCATCGATTTCATAGATCGTGCAGACATTCGAATGGTCCAGGGACGACGCGGCCTGCGCTTCGTGGATGAACCGCGTTTTCGCCTCGGCATCCTGCGTCATCTCAGGAGGGAGAAACTTCAGGGCGACGATCCGTTTGAGCTTCGTGTCCTCGGCTTTGTAGACCACTCCCATCCCGCCCTCGCCGAGCTTCTCGAGGATCTTGTAATGGGAGATTGTCTGTCCGATCATGACATCCCCCCGGCCGCCGGCGCGGCACCCGGCGAGGCCAACCATATATCGATCTCGCGGCTCACGGCTCGAGCCCCAGCTTCTTCATGAGCGCTACATAACGCGGATCGGAGCGAATGTCGTCGAACATCGGCATGAGCCTCACCCAGGGAAGGTTCGAGTCGCGAAGGTCGTAGGCCTTTTCCAGCCAATACATCGTGCTGTCGCGGTCGCCGAGAGCGAGATACGTGGCCGCTATCGCCACCTGGGTCTGGCTCCCAGACTCGGATTGCCGTATCAAGTCGGCGAGCACCGTTCTCGCTTCCCCTGTTTTTCCCGACAAGGCGAGAGAAGCGCCCAATCCTTCGCCCGCAATATCGTCGCCCAGAGCAATCCCCTTTCCGTAGAGCGACGCGGCCTCGTCGAATCTCCTCTTCGCAAAGCCTATGCGGGCGAGCAAGGAGTAACGCACGGCATACGTGCTATCCGCGCTCAGGATTTCCCTGACAAGCGCTTCCGACTTGTCGTAATCGCGACGGTAGAAGTATTTATTCGCCAGCATGACACTGATTGCGAGGTCGAGAGGATCGAGCTCCTTCGCGCGAATCGTCTCCTGCAGTCCTTCGTCGGACCTGCCCACGACATTGAGATACGACCCATAGTACGCATGTGCTATCGGGTCGTTCGGATTGAGGGCTATCGCTTTCTTGTAATCGGCCTCCGCCCCTTTCCAGTCCCAATCGTACGTGAGCTTCACTTCGCCAAGGAGAGCGTACGCTTGAGCGATCGTTGGATCGATGCTCAGCGCTTTCCGGGCGTATTTGCTGAGGTTCTGAGCGTTTTCTCGAGAGGAACGCCCGCCGAGGACGATGTCGTACGCTTGGGCTAGGTCGACATAGGCCGGGGCATAGGTCGAGTCTTTCGCGATCGCCTGTTCGAGGTATTCGATTCCTTTCTCGACGTCGGAGACCGTCAGTTTCCAGATATAGTAATGGCCCTTGAGATACGCCTCATGTGCCGCCGGGTTTACGGGCCGCGAGGCGGCGATCCGTTCCTTCTCATCGGGCGTCACAGAGACGCGTATCTCGCGGGCGATCGCCTGGGCGATGTCGCTCTCCAGGGCGAGGATATTCTCGTAGCTCTGCGTATATGTATTCGCCCACAGGTGCTTCTCGGGGGCCGCTCGAACGAGCTGCGCGGTGACGCGCACCTCATCCCCAACGCGCTGGACGGAGCCTTCGACGAGGGCGTCCACGTTGAGTTGTCTCGCGATCTCGGGGAGCGATTTGTCGCTCTTTTTGAACCGCATGACGGAGGTTCGCGAGATGACGCGGAGCGCATGGATCTTGGAGAGCTCCGCAATGAGCGCTTCGGTTGTCCCGTCGGAAAAGTACTCCTGCTCGGGGTCGGCGGAGAGGTTCTGAAAGGGGAGGACGGCGATGGATGTGATCGGCTTTTCCTGGGGCTTCGAAAGATATGTCTTAGCCAGGACGGCTGCGAGGACTACAGCCAGGGTCACGACTCCAAGACCGATCCAATGGCGCCCTCTCCAGCCGGCGCGTCGCTTCGCCACGCCCGTCTTCGTCCCCTTATGGAAAGCGCCTTTGAGAGAATCGATGTCCTCAGCGAACTCGCTCATCCTTTGATAGCGGTCCGCCGGGTTTTTCGCGAGAGCCTTGGTCAACACTCGCTCGAGTGCCTTCGGCGCACCCGGGCTCGACCGGCCCACCGGTTCCGGTGGCGTGTTCAGGATCGAATAAATGATTGCCTGCTCGTGTTCGCCTTTGAAGGGCGACTTCCCCGTCACCATCTCGTAGAGCACTACGCCCAGCGACCAGATGTCCGACCGTTGATCCGTCTCTTCCCCCTTCGCCTGCTCCGGCGACATGTACATCACCGTTCCTACCGTCGTCCCCGCGCGTGTGAGCCTCGTCTGGGTCGCAAGCTTCGCGAGTCCAAAGTCCACGACCTTCGACAAACCATCGTCCGTCACGAGGATGTTCCCCGGCTTCACGTCCCGGTGTACGATCCCCGCCTCGTGCGCCTCCGAAAGCCCCTCGGCTACCTGGATCGCAAGCTCGATCGCCTCTTCCAAGGCGAGGGGTCCGCGGGCGATCTTCTCTTTGAGCGTTTCCCCTTCGTAGCAATCCATCGA
>CAZYCB010000205.1:0-1788 GCA_964645735.1 uncultured bacterium
TTGACAGGTCAACTCCCGTTCGCATACTTAGACTCCGGAAACGCCGAAGGCCCGTCGGCGTTGCGACTTAGAGAGAGTCGGCTCCGGGACGCGGCGTTTCCCAAACTCATTGCTCCATTGGTGTCGGACGAGGGACAAGGAGAGGCAGGACATGGAGGAATTTTGCGCGTACTGCGGAGAGGAAGTCGTAGGCGTGGGCGTGCACGCGAACGACAACGTGTTTTGTAGTCGGGAGTGTCTCGACACGTTCAACGAAGAGGAACTCCTCTTCATGGATGAAGACGAGCGCGACGACTTCTGATTTCCACCGACGAATCGTGAGCGCCGGGGTGGGTCCTTGCGGACCCGCCCCGGTTTTTTTTGGCCTGGAAGGGAAGCGCCCGGGCCGCGCCGGCCGGCGAGCCGCTCTACAAATTGGGCTGGCAGACCTTGAGGAAGTTGCATTTGAGACACACTTCCCGCCGCGCCACTTTGGTAAACCTCTCCTCCTCGGCTGAGTTCTCGTCCTGGTCCTCGAGGAGCCCCAGCATGTCGGCGATGCTCCCCCTCACGTAGGCGAGTATCTCGTCGAGCGAGCGCTCTGTCGGCGTGTGCTCGTAGAGGACTCCGCGGTTGAGATCGAAACGGCGTGTGATCACGTCTTCGAGTTGGACTCCGTATGTCTTCCGGGCGTAGAGCGCATAGCACCCCATTTGAATGGAAAGCCCCGTGTCCGATTCCTTCTTTCCCGTCTTCCAGTCCCAGATGACGATGCGTTCGTCTTCCCTCGTGGCGCAGTCGAGCTTGATCTTGAGCTCCACGCCCTCGAAGTACGTCGCGGAGAAACGTTCCACCTCCAAGAACGCGGCCTGAGGGGTGTCGCGGAGTCTGCTGAAATGTTCGGAATCGTAGAAAGTCCTGAGACAGTGGTCGGCGTCCTCAGCCGCGGCTCTCCACTGTTCGTCGGAGACCTCGACATCGTACTCGTGCTCGAAAAAGCCGCAGTAGAGCTTGGGATTCTGCCAGTACCGCCTGCTCCTCGAATGCCTGAAGTGCTGACGCATGAGGTTTCGCGTTATCGACAGTATCTCGTCGACGCCGAGAACCGGGACTCCCCTCGACACGTTTTGGAGCGTTCTCGCTATGCACTCGTGGACCGTCTGCCCGATCCACATGGCGCGGTTCTTGAGCTGTTTCAAGACGTAGATTTCGCGGGTTCTCCGAGGGGCCTCCGCCGACCATCCGTCCCAGTGCCCGTAGTAATTGAACCAGTATTTTCTCGGGCACTCCCGGAAAACGTTGTCGCGCGAAACCGACCACGAAAACGTATTCTTGAGCGAAGGGCCCATCGATCGTCTCCTTTTGGCGTTGCCGCACTCCGTTTTCGCTGTTATTCTCCAGCATCGCCGAATAAACGGCAAGGAGAACATCGTGCGCGTGGACGTGCTCACCGTCGGAATGTTTCAGAGCAACTGCTTTATCGTATCCTGCGAGACGACGAAGGAAGCGATCATCATCGACGCGGGTGACGAGGGGGAGCGGATCGTCGACCACGTGAAGAGAGAGAAGCTCGACGTGAAGATGATCGTTTGCACGCACGGGCACATCGACCATGTCGCCGGGCTTCCCGAAGTGAGGGCCGCGTTCGACGCGCCCGTCCTCATGCACAAGGACGAAATCGTCCTCTACGAACACGTCGACAGGCAGGCGATGCTCTTCGGAGTTCCCGCGCCGGGGACGGTGAACATAGAACGGTTTGTCGGCCACGGCGACAAAATCGCGTTCGGGAACCTCGCCGGCGAGGTGATC
>CAZYCB010000206.1:0-9707 GCA_964645735.1 uncultured bacterium
GCTCCCGGACACCGCTTCGGGAGTTCTGAAAGCGGAACTCGACATCCTCGGCTGCCGTCTCCTCGGAGCGGCGAGGTCCGCTGCGGTCCCCGCCGGACACGCGCTGGCCGTCGACCGCGACGCCTTCGCCGCGGAAGTGACCGCGGCGCTGGAGGGGCATCCGCGGATCACGATCGAGAGAAGACGGCAAGACGATCTCGACCTCCCGCTGCCCGCGATCGTCGCCACGGGCCCGCTCACCGCGGAGCCGTTCTCACGCGCTCTCGAAGCGCACTGCTCGAGCGAGCACCTGCACTTTTACGATGCCATCGCTCCGTCCGTGGAGGCAGGGAGCATCGACCATTCGGTGGGCTTCCAGGCGAGCCGCTACGGCAAGGGGAACGCCGATTATCTCAACCTGCCGCTCACGCGAGACGAGTACGCGCATGTCATCGGTAATATCCGTGAAGCGGACCTCGTCCTTCCTCACGAGTTCGAAGACGCGAAATACTTCGAGGCGTGTCTTCCGATAGAGGTCATGGCGGAGCGCGGTGACGATACCGCACGGTTCGGGCCGATGCGCCCCCGCGGTCTCGTCGACCCCAGGACAGGGAAGGAACCTTATGCCGTCCTTCAGCTGCGCCAGGAAAGCGCCACCGGCCAGCTCCTCGGACTCGTGGGTTTCCAGACGCGTATGACCCACGGGGCGCAGGAGCAAGTGATCCGGTCGATGCCCGGGATGAGCGAGGCGAGAATTCTCCGTTACGGTTCCATCCATCGGAACATGTTTCTCAACCTTCCTGCGATCTGCGATCCTTACCAGAAGGACAGAAGAAATAACGGGTTGTTCTACGCGGGACAGATCTGCGGCGTAGAGGGATACGTCGAATGTATCGCGAGCGGACTCGTGGCGGCGCTGTCCGTTTTCGCCAGCATCGAGAAGAGAGAGGTCCCGAGGTTTCCCGATGAGACAATGATCGGCTCGCTCATGAACTACATTCACCTCCCGAACGATCGCTTCCAGCCCATGAATGCGAACATGGGAATCGTTCCCGCGCGCGCGAAAGTGCGGGGCGGACGGAAGGCGCGATACCTCGAAACCTCCCGCCGGGCCGTCGGCGCGATGCGGGGCTACCGGGAGGCGAACGCTTGGCTCTTCGCAGGCGGGGACGCCCCGCCCCGGCTCCCGTAACCGCCGATATTTCTCTTAATCCCTGGTTCCTTTTTCATCTATATTCATGGTCAGCGTGTTATGCCGCCGGTACGGTGTTTTCGTATGAACTTGGACAACGCCATCCAGAAGTTCGAGACCTACCTTTCCGCGGAGAGGGGGCTCTCGCAGAATACATCGCGGGCGTACCTGACGGACCTCGCGCAGTTCGCTGCGTACGTAGAGGCCGCGCACGGATCGGTGCCCGATGCATCGGGCATCCGCCTGGCCGACGTGAGAGCCTTCCTGAGGGATCAGGTGAAGCGCGGCCTCACCGAAACTTCGATGCTGCGCAAAATATCATCGCTGAGAGCCTTCTTTGCGTTTCTTTTGCGCATCGGGCAAATCTCCGTCGATCCGACACTGCATCTTTCCCGCCCGCGGAAACGACACCGGATTCCTCCCGTGATCAGCGAGGAGAGCATCGCGCAGATGATGGAGATTCCCGACACGGAAACGCTGCAAGGGCACAGAGACCGGGCGATTCTCGAGTTTCTCTACGGGACCGGCGTACGCTTGAGCGAGATGGTCGCGCTGAACATCGAGGATATCGTCGATGCCGACGAGGTGATTCGCATCTTGGGGAAGGGGAACAAAGAGCGTCTGGTCCCTTGGGGGGGAAAGGCGAAACACGCATTCTACGAATACCAGGCGCAGCGGTTCGAGACGAGAGGAACGGCGGACGAACGGACGTTGGCCCGCTTCAGAGACTACCCCGCGTTCTCCGCGGGCTTGAAGCGGAGGATCAGTCCGCGGACGGTGCAGCGGATCGTCGAGAAGTACCTGAGGCGCGTATCGCTTGCGACGCGGCAGAGTCCCCACAGCATGCGGCACGCGTTCGCGACCCACCTGCTCGACAACGGCGCGGACTTGAGGGCGGTTCAGGAACTCCTCGGGCACGAGAGCTTGTCCACGACGCAAATCTACACCCACGTGTCCACAGCGCGCTTGAAAGAGATCTACAAGAAAACCCATCCGCGTTCGTGAAGGAGGATCATGACCCCGAGGATCATCGGCACCACGGTGCTCGGCGTGCGAATCGGAACCCGCGCGGCGATCGGCGGCGACGGACAGGTTACTTTCGGACAGACGATCATCAAGAGCAACGCATCGAAGATCCGCACGCTCTCGGGCGGAAAAGTCCTGGCCGGTTTCGCCGGGAGCACGGCGGACTCGCTGACGCTCTTCGAACGTTTCGAAGGCAAGCTCGATAAGTACAGCGGGAACCTCCGCCGGGCCGCCGTCGAACTCGCCAAGGATTGGAGGAGCGACCGTATTCTGAGGCGCCTCGAGGCGATGTTGGCGGTGATGGACGCGAATGCGGCGTTTATCGTCTCGGGGACAGGAGACGTCGTGGAGCCGGAGGATGGGATCGTTTCGCTCGGCTCCGGCGGGCCGTACGGGCTCGCGGCGGCGAGGGCATTCCTCAAGGCGGGATACGACGATCCCGAGCGCGTCGTTCGGGAGTCGCTCGAGATCGCGGGTGGAATTTGCCTTTATACGAACACGCACATCACGATCGAATCGTTGAGAGGATGAGCGTTCGGTGGGCGTCGATGGACGCCCGGGGAGTGCGGGATGAACAGCTTGACACCGAGTCAAATCGTCAACGAGCTCGACCGCTATATCGTCGGTCAGAACGCGGCGAAGAAGGCAGTAGCGATCGCGCTCCGGAACAGGTGGAGACGCCAGGAGGCGCCCGAGAATATGAGGGAGGAAATCCTCCCCAACAACATCATCATGATCGGGCCGACGGGGGTGGGAAAGACGGAGATCGCGCGGCGCCTCTCCCGCCTGATGAGCGCGCCGTTCATCAAGGTGGAGGCGAGCAAGTACACCGAAGTCGGATACGTGGGACGCGACGTGGAGAGCATCATCAGGGATCTCGTGGAGATCTCGATCGGTATGGTGAAGGCAGAGCAGCGCGAACGCGTCCAGGGCCGAGTCGAGGAAGCCGTCGAGGAACGGCTGCTCGACCTTCTCGTGCCTTTCCCCGCTGCGTCCGGTCCTGAAGACAATCTGGAAGCGCAGGAGAGGCGATCGCGGACGCGCGAGAAGCTCCGTGCAAAACTTCGGGCCGGCGAGCTCGACGAGCGGACCGTGTCGATCAAGACGTCGTCGTCCGCGATGCCGTGGATCGAGGTGATCACGCGCGGGGGGGTGGACGAGATGGGGATCCAGCTTCCGGGGAACCTCAACCCCTTCGGGGGCCAGAAGGTCAAAGAGCGGCAGATGGCCATCCGTCAAGCACGCGACTATCTGCGAGACGAGGAGACAAACAAGCTCATCGACATAGAGAAGGCTGTCGAGGAGGCGAAGAAGCGCGTCGAATCGACCGGCATCGTGTTCATCGACGAGATCGACAAGATCGCCGGGACCACGACGCGCGCGGCGGGCCCGGATGTGTCGCGCGAGGGAGTTCAGCGCGATCTTCTGCCCATCGTCGAGGGGTGCGCGGTGAACACGCGGCACGGGGTGGTGAGGACCGATCATATCCTCTTCATCGGTGCCGGGGCTTTCAATGTAGCGAAGCCGTCTGAACTCATCCCCGAGTTCCAGGGGAGGTTTCCGATACGGGTCGAGCTCTCCTCGCTCGGCGAGGCGGATTTCGTGAGGATTCTCAAGGAGCCGGACAACTCGCTCGTCAAGCAGTACCAGGCGTTGCTCGCCTCGGAGCACTGCGAGCTGGAGTTCTCCGATGACGCGATCGCGGAGATCGCCCGTGTCGCGGCCGTGGCGAACGATCAGGCGGAGAACATCGGCGCGAGACGGCTGCAGACCGTGCTCTTTGCACTTCTCGAGGATATGCTTTTCGGGTTGCCGGAGTCGCGGCAGACGCGTGTCCGCTTCACCGGCGAAGACGTGAAGGGAAAGCTCGATAGGATTCTGGCGGACGAGGACTTGACGAGATACATCCTCTGATGGTTCCGCGCCGGATCGATACCAGGGAGCGGTAACGTGAAAACGCCTTTCGTGTGGTTGGTCGTCGGGCTTCTCGGCTCGTCCTGCGCGATCTCCGAGGCGCCCCCAGGAGGTCCGGAGGACAAGACGCCCCCCGTGGTGAGCGGGACGGAGCCCGCCAACGCTTCCACGGGAGTTCGTGCGGACACGAAGGTGGCGATTACGTTCAGCGAGAAAATGACCGCGGCGAGATTCGAAAGGGCGTTCGACATCTCTCCCAGGGCGACGATCGCGAAGGCCCATTGGAAAAAAGACACGGTAGTGCTCGAGTTCGAAGAGGCGCTCCACCCGGACACGACGTACGTCTTCAGGCTCAAGTCCGGGTACGCGGACGCTCACAACGTTCGAAGCGAGCGGCCGTTCGAGTTCGCTTTCGCAACTTCGGCGGAGATCGATACCGGTTCCATCGCTGGACGGATCTACTTCAGGAGGAAGCCGACGGGCAAAGCGGTCGTGAGACTTTTCGTGCTGCAGAGGGACTCTTCGTTTACGCCGGAGAGCGCGCGCGCCGACAGGGAAATCACGACGGACGAAGACGGTGCGTACGAGCTCAAGTACCTGCCCGCGCGTTCGGTTCCGTTCCTCGTGTGGGCCTTCCAGGACGGGAACGGGAATGGGGTGTTCGAAGCCGAAAGCGAAGCGGCAGCGGTGCTCGAGGACACCGTGATGCTGGAGCGGGGCCGCCCGCGCGTCGAGCGTGAAGACGTCTACATCGTCGATCCGAAGGAACCGGGTGCGGTCGCGGGACGGGTGGTGAACGAGACGCCTCTCGACTCGATTCTCGTCACCGTTACGCTCGCCGAACTCTCGGACAGCCTGCCGCCGACGTACTGTGTACGAGCGGACTCGAAAGGCCGTTTCTCGTTCGGCAAGGTGCTCAAGGGCCTCTACTCGCTCCACGCGTTCATCGATCTGGAAAAAGACAGTCTCTGCGGGACGTACGCCTGCACCGAGGATTCGACCGCCCGCTGCCCCGAGTACTGCGTGACGTATCCGGAAAGCGTGCTCGTCGCGCCGGGCGACAACATCCAGTTGAAGGACGTCCGCCTCGAGGGGAGGGCCAGAAAAGAGGAGTAGCCAGATGGTGATTCGTTTCAAGAAGATGAACGGGACGGGGAACGATTTCGTCGTCATGGACAACCGCGACCGGTCCGTGAAGCCCACACCGGCGATGATACGCGTGTTGTGCGAGCGCAAGCGCGGCGTCGGCGCCGACGGCGTGATTCTCATCGAGGCGGAAGCCGACACCGATTACCGCATGCGCTATTTCAACAGCGA
Organism: uncultured bacterium; assembly: GCA_964645735.1. Lineage (GTDB taxonomy): Bacteria > Krumholzibacteriota > Krumholzibacteriia > WVZY01 > WVZY01 > CAZYCB01. Next base: position 5,429 of record CAZYCB010000206.1, read on the forward strand.
TGGAGGCGAGGCGGAGATGTGCGGCAACGGAGCGCGGTGCGCGGCCCTCTTCGCGTCGAACCTAGGACTCGGAGAGAAGGACGGCGACATGGTTCGTCTCCGTTTTCGCGCTCGCCCGGGTGCGATGACCGCCGTCGTTCGCGGGGACAGAGCTTCGATTTCGATGACGGACGCCGAAGGGCTGCGACGCGGGCTGTTGCTGACGGGCAGCGGGCGCGAAGTGGTGCACTACGTGAACACGGGAGTCCCCCATGCTGTGTGCGTGGTAAAGGATTGGGAATCGCTCACGGATGGCGAAGTGGCACGAAGGGGACGTGAGATCCGCTTCGACAAGGCGTTCTCTCCCGAGGGCGCGAACGCGAACTTCGTCTGTGTGCGCGGCGACGGTGTGGTGAACATCCGGACGTACGAGAGGGGAGTGGAGGCGGAAACGCTCGCGTGCGGAACCGGCTCCGTCGCGGCGGCGGTGGTCCTCGGTCACCTGCGGCTCGTCGAAAGCCCGGTGAGTCTCATGACGCGGGGTGACGAGCTGCTTCGTGTATCGTTCGAACCGACGGCGGCGGGAGCGACGAGCGTCGTTCTCGAGGGGCCGGCGGCGTTCAATTTCGAGGGCGTCATGGAACTTTCGGACAAGGAGTAAACCCATGGAGTTTCGGGGGGCGTACACCGCTCTGGTCACACCGTTCAAAAACGGAAAGGTGGATCTCGAGGCGTTCCAAAAACTCCTCGCGAGGCAGAAGGCTGCGCGGGTCTCCGGCGTGGTGCCCTGCGGGTGCACCGGAGAAGCCGCCACGCTCGGCGTCGACGAACGAAAGGAACTCATTCGCGTCGCCCTCGACACGCTGGGCGACGACATCTGCGTCGTGGCAGGGACCGGCACGAACTCGACGGAGACGACGATCGCGCTCACGAAGGACGCGGAGCGCATGGGAGTCCATGCGGCGATGCTGATCACGCCCTACTACAACAAACCCTCGCAGCGGGGCCTCATCCATCATTACCTCCGCGTGGCCGATGCTACGGCCTTGCCGCTCGTCCTCTACAACGTTCCGAGCCGCACGGGGGTGACGCTCGCGGCGGACACCGTTGCGGAGCTTCACGCCACGGGCCGCTTCAGCGCGATCAAGGAGGCCGGAGGAAGCGTCGACGCGGTATCCGACCTGCGCTCGAAGAGCGCGATCACGGTTCTCTCCGGCGACGATTCGCTTACCGTACCGATGATGGCGCTAGGTGCGGCGGGTGTGGTTTCCGTCGTGTCGAACCTCCACCCGGTTTTGGTGCGTGAAATGGTGGAGAGCGCGCTCCGGGGAGACTTCGCGCGCGCGCGCGAGATCCATTACAAGCTGCTCCCGATCGTTCGCGCCGCGTTCATCGAGTCGAACCCATCGCCGATGAAGGCCATGCTCTCGCTGGAAGGTTTCATGGCGAACGAGCTTCGAGCGCCTCTCGTGCCGGTCACCGACAAGAACCTCGCGGCGATCCGGACGGCGTTGGAGGCCTTTCGCGAAAAAGGGGGTGCGTCGGCATGATCCCACGTCCGAAAGCCCCGGTGACGATCCTCATCCACGGTGCGACGGGACGTATGGGGCAAACGCTCTCGGCGGTAGCGTCGCGGACCGCGGGGCTCGTCGTGCGGGGCTCTCTCGACACGAGAAAACAGGGGCGCGAATCGCTGGATCGTCCGCCCCTTTTTGATCATATTCCACATGGAGAACCGAACGTGGACGTCGTGGTGGATTTCTCGTGTCCCGAGGGGATCGCGCCTCTCGTCGGTGTCTTGAGGGGAACGGGCGTTCGCCTGGTGTCCGGTACCACCGGGCTGGGCCCTACGGAACGAGAATTGCTCAAGAGTTATGGTCAAGAGGCAGCCGTATTCTACGATGATAACATGAGTTACGGCGTGTCTGTTGTGAAGAGGCTTTTGGAAACCGCGGGCCGACTCTTCAAAGACCTGGCCGACGTCGATGTGGTGGAGTATCACCACCGCGGGAAACGCGACCATCCGAGCGGCACCGCGTATGGGCTCGTTCGAGCCGTGGACCCGGAGGCCGTCGTGGTGGAGGGGCGCAACGAAGCACCGCCCGGTGGGCGAGTGATCCGCACGCATTCCGTGCGAGCCGGGGGAATCCCAGGGGAACATCACGTCCACTTCGCCGCGGAAGACGAGGTGGTCACGATCTCGCACCGCGCGCTTTCCCGCGAGCTCTTTGCCGGCGGCGCGCTGCGGGCGGTGTTTTTCATCGCTGGGAAGCCGTCGGGGGTTTACTCGATGCGGGATCTTACCGGAGGCTAGAATGCGCGCGCACTCGGCGACGCGGTTTGCGATCTTGTGGGCCTCGCTCGCTCTCCTGCCGGCTCTCGCGTTCGCGCAGTATCCTTACGGGAAGAACAAGGTCGTTTACGACAATCAGAAGTGGAAAGTCCTCAAGACCCAGAACGTCGAAATCTACTATTACCCCAGCGAGGAGAACCTTCTTGCCTTCGCCGCGCCCATCGTCGAGGAAACGTTTGACGAGCTGTCGGTGGCCATGGATCTCGAACTCGATCATCCTCTGACGCTGGTTTTCTACAGCTCGCAGTATCAGTTCCAGCAGACCAACATCATACCGTCCTTGATTTCGGATTACACCGCGGGGTTCACGGATCTCGCGAAGGGACGCGTTGCCATTCCATTTTCCGGATCTCTGTGGGAGTTCCGCCACGTGATTCGCCACGAGATGGCCCACGCGTTCATGCTCGAGAAACTCGACGCAGTCCTCGCCGAACACGGCAAGGTCGGGACGGCGTATCCGCCGCTCTGGTTCATCGAGGGGCTGGCGGAATATTTCGCGAATCCCGACGGCGACGCCCAGGGACGCATGTACATACGCGACGCCCTCGTCGAAGATCGCCTGCCCGATCTGGAGAACATCTGGCGGATCGAGGGGTCCTTTCTCATGTACAAAGAGGGCGAAGCCGTGGTGAGGTACATCGCGGAGAACTTCGGCGAGCGGGGAGTCGTTCAGATTCTCGAAAACTCGTGGATGACCGACAACTTCTCGCTCGTGCTGAAGCTCACGCTCAACATGGACTTGAGAGAGCTCGACGACGCGTTCTCGAGAGCTCTCAAGCGCCGCTACTATCCCTCCGTACTCTACGGCAGGTTTACGCCGGACATCGGGGAACAGATCACCAAGCCTGGAACGTTTCACATCCATCCTGTGGTCGCCCAAACGCCCTACGGTGAAGTCATCTACGCACTAGGCGCCGAAGACGGCGTCATCAGCATCATCGAGTTCGCGACGGATGCGGACGGCGCGTTGAAAAGAAACGTCGTGGTCGGCGGCAGCATGTCGACCCAGTTCGAATCGATCCCCGCCTTCCGGAGCAAGATGGAGGTCCGAGGCGATACGCTGATGTTCGTGTCGAAGCGCCACGATAAGGACGCGATCTACCTGTGGAGCATCAGAAAAGAACGTCCGGCGAACATGTTCACCTTTCCGGGATTGAGCGTTGTATCGTCGCCGACTCTCTCTCCAGAGGGGAAGCGCGTCGTGTTCAGCGCCATTGACCGGACGGGGAGGCCGGACCTCTTTCTCTATCGCATGGACGCGGACAGCCTCGAGCGCCTTACAGACGACTCGTTCGCGGAGCAGGACCCGGATTTTCACCCGGCGGAGGACGTGATCCTGTTCAGTTCCGACCGGTGCCGGGGGATGGGCGCCGAGAGCCAAGGGATCTACTCGATGGATCTCCGCACGCGTGAGATCGTCCCGCTCACGTGCGGCGAGGCGGTGGACGCCTGTCCGGACTGGTCGTCCGACGGGGGATCCTTTCTGTTCTCGTCGGACCGCGACGGAACGTACGACATCTACCTCTACGACGTGGCAGGCCGCTCGATCTTCCGCCAGACAAGCGTCCTCGGAGGCGTGACGCTTCCGTCGTTCCTTCCCGACAACTCCGGATTCGTGGCCAGCGGGTACTACAAGGGGGAGTACCACCTCTTCGAGTTCCCCCTCAAACACGAGACAGGACGTCCGGAAACCGTGGCGGCCAGCGCTGACACGAGCGCCGCATCGGCGTGGAGGAAGCGTTTCGCCGAGGAGATGAGCTACACGACAGAAGACTACAAGCAGAAGCTGTCGATCGATTTTGCCGGCGCGGGCGTGGCCATCGACCCCAACTACGGAACGATCGGCAACGGCGGCCAGCTCGTCCTGACCGACATCCTGGGAAATCACCAGTACTACATCTTTTTCGGCAACTCGTCCGAAGGCGTCGACGATTTCTTCAGCCATCT
>CAZYCB010000207.1:0-6086 GCA_964645735.1 uncultured bacterium
TCGCTCGGGGCAACAAGCACGCGATCGCGACAGTGCCGGCCTCCGGATCCGTGCCGCTGAGGATCACCGTCCCGCTGACGTACATCTACGAGATCTGGGAAACGACGCTCTGGCGGTCGTCGCAGGGCGATCTCACGTTCACTCTCAAGGGCCCGAAGGGCGGCCAAAAAGTGCTCACGGGGGTAGGCGACAGTTTCGACAACTACTACGTAGGGTCCGCGAGGTCGACGAGCGAAAGGGGAACGTGCAAGTTCGACCTGGTCGTGCAAGCCAGTATGAACCCGAACTGTTACGGCACCTGGACGCTCACCATCGCGAACGGTTCGGCCGCCGCCGTCGAGACGATCGACAATGTTGCCGACGAGGTCACGTCGTGGGCGGAGGGCGCCGAATGGCTCGACTTTGCCACGAACGACAGAAACGTGACGTGGCCCGCGACCGCGGATAGCGCCTTCTGCAACGGTTCGTACTCGACGCGCGGCTTCGAGGGGTACGAAGGTGTCGGAAGCGGCTCGATCTCGGTGGGGGAGATCAGCGCCTTTAGCGGGCGCGGCGTGCGCATCGACGGCAAGCACCTCCTCGATATCTGCTCCCCGGGGAACTACGACGTGTACTCCACGCGGTCGCACCAGGCGTCCGGCGGCTACCCTCTTGGGTGCTACAGACAGTTCAGCGGTACGAGTGCGGCAGGACCGCACGTGGCCGCTGCGGCGGCTCTCGTTCGGCAGGCGTTCCCTTCGGCCACGATGGACGAAGTGGCGTATCACCTTACCTGGCACGCCGAGACCGACGAGTTCACGGGTGAGGTCTACAACGACACGTGGGGGTACGGAAAGCTTCGGATCCTGCCCGCCGTCGGCATCATCACGGGAATCGAGGACATGGAGCGCGGACTCGTTCCGCCTCAGCTCTCCCTCGGTCAGAACTACCCCAACCCGTTCAACCCGACCACGTGGATACCGTTCTTCCTGCCAGCCGATGGGAACGCACGCGTCGCGATATACGATATTCGCGGCGCGGAGGTCAAGGTTATTGCCGACAAGTGGATGAGCGTGGGTCCGCACAGCGTGAGGTGGAACGGCGAGAACGGACGCGGCCACAACGTTCCCTCCGGAGTGTACTTCTGCGTGCTCACGCAAGGCGGTCTGACGGAAACCCGCAAGCTCGTATTGATCAAGTAGCGCCATGTCGAAGTACGACGCAAAGAAGAAGAGCGGAGAACGCACATCCGGTGCAGCAAACCGGCCGGCCGAGGTCCAGGGGAAGGCCCGCGGTCTTCTACGGTGGCTCTCTTCGCCGAGGAATGCGTCGCTCGTCGTCTTTCTTCTCTCGGTTATCCTGTACGCCAACACGCTCGGCCACGACTTCGTCTGGGACGACTACGAACTCATCGTCGAGAACCGGGAGGTACGGACTCTCGACGGACCCACGGTGGCGAAGATGTTCACGGAAGGCTTGGGTGGCGCCGACGAGCGGGGCGGGCGGTACTACCGGCCGCTGGTCGCCCTCTCCAATCACGTGGACTACCGCCTTTTCGGCGGCAGTCCCGCGGGTTTCCATCTGACGAACGTGCTGTGGAACGCGTTCACCTGCGTTCTGGTGTTCCTTCTCGTCCACGGTCTTTTCCGGAACGTGGGGTTGGGTCTCGTGACCGCGGTCTTTTTCGCGGTGTGCCCGCTCCACACGGAGAACGTCGCCTGGATCTCGGGCCGGACCGATGTGGTCGCGGCGTTCTGGGTCCTGTTATCGCTCCTTTGCTACGTATACGGACGGCGGCGGGGAAGCTCGTGGCTGATCGGCGCCTCGCTGGGCAGCTTCGTTCTGGCGCTCCTCTCCAAGGAATCCGCGGCGTGCGTGCCCGCGTTGATCCTCCTCCTCGAGTTGGGTCCGTTCGGTTCGCTGCTGTCGGCGTCATCCGGCCCCGCCGGTAACGCCGCCGCGCGCCCCGGCAGGCGCGGTGTCGTGGGTTGCATCGTGTTCTTCGCGGTCCTTGCCGGCTATGCTCTCGCGAGGCGCGCCATCCTGGGTGCGGAGGCCGCCTACGATCCTCACGTCCCGGGCGTTCTGGGGCGAGTGGCGCTGCCGCTCTCTGTTCTGACAGGCTACGTGTTGAAGGTGCTCTACCCCTTCAGCCTGAACGCGGAGTACGACGCGCCGGTTCCAACGACCTTCTGGGATCTGAACGTCATTGGCGGCGTCGTCATCGTTGCGCTCCTGACATGGAGCGTCCGACGCTGCTGGCGCCGTCCCGATGTGATCATGGGGATCGGCATTTTCGTTCTGGGTTTGGCTCCCGCGATGAACATCGTTCCCATCGCCGAGATCTCCGCCGAGCGGTTTCTGTATTTCCCGTCCCTCGGACCTGCGCTCATACTGGCGAGCCTGCTCGCATCGGCGCTCGCCACGAGACCTTCAATGTCCCACCTTATGAGAGATGTTCGGGGACACGCCGCGTGGGGGCTGTCGCGCTTCGCAGCGACCGGCGTCATCGGAGTGCTTCTCGTCCTGCTCGCCGCATCGGCAGGCAGAACGGTGGTACGGAACATGGATTGGAGCACTCAGTACGATCTTTTCTCCAAGACCGTCGGTCGGGAGCCTCGGAATCCCCGAGCGCATGCCAGCTTCGCGGAAGCGGCGTACAGGCGGGGAGACCTTCGGTCGGCCATCCGTTCCTATCAGCGGGCGCTCGAGCTCAATCCCAACTATTCCACCGCGCTGAGCGGTCTGGCCGGGATCTATATGCAAACGGGACAGTTCCCGGACGCCCTGCCCCTCGTGGAACGCGCCGTCAAGGTGGTCCCGGACAACGCGCAGCTGGTCAGCAACCTCGGTTCAGTGTACTTCGAGATGGGTCGTTATGCCGAGGCGGCCGAGCAGCTCGAGAAGGCGCTCCAGATGGCTCCGAACGAAGTGAGAGCGCACTTCAACCTGGGGTTGGTTCGTTTGCGGCAGACGGAATATCCGGCGGCGCGGACCCATCTGCTGGAATCGCTGGAAGGCGGTCCGGAATTCAACATTGCCAACTATCACCTCGCGATGCTCGAGGAAGCAGCGGGCGACACGGTTCAAGCTCGAGTCTACGCCCGGCGCTTCCTGGCTGCTCACCAGGTGGACGACGCGTTGCGCCGGGAGGCGGCTGCTCTCGTGGGCGCAGACGAGTAGCCGACAGGCGCTCGAACGGTCATTTCACGACGAAACAGGCGGCCTTCTGGACTTCGAGCGATTCGTCGTACAGCGATCTGACGATCGTGCGACGATACGCGGAGCCGCGATCCCCCCGGTCGGCGAGATCGATGGGATTGCCGTGTGCTCCTCGATCGCCCAGCGGTGCGACGACGGGGCGATGGATGTGCCGGATCTGTTCATTCTGACGCACGACGACTGCTCGCTCGCCGGTGTCGAGCTCCACAATCGTTCCCACTGGATAGACTCCCATCGTTCTGATGAAGACTATCGCCACGAGAGGATGAACGATCTCCCCGCTCTTGTGGAGTATGAAACGCAGCACTCTGTCCGGGGTGAGGGTGTGCATCCGGTAAACCCTGGGAGTAGTCATGGCATCGTAAACATCGGCGAGCGTTATCAATTGAACGTAAGGATGCAGCTCCCATCCGCCGGGCTTCTCCGGGTACCCGCGGCCGTTGTAGAGGAGGTGGTGCTGAAGAGATGCGAACATCGGATCGAGGACGGTTCCCAGCGCTCTGATGCGGGAGAGTTCGATGACACCGAGCATGGGATGGCGGGCCATGGAGCTCCACTCGTCCGGGGTGAGCGCTCCTGCTTTGTTAAGAATGGACTGGGGGATGTGCTTCTTGCCGATGTCGTGAAACAGGGCGGCGACGCCGATTTGCGCAGTGTCCCTCTTGCTCAATCCCATTCGATCCGCGATGAGCATGGATAGAACGCTCACGTTCACAGAATGCGAGAACGTGTATTCGTCGTAGTCCTTGATGCTCGCCAATCCGACAAGTATCGTTTCGTCCGTGCGAATGATGTCGGCCATTTGCTGCGTGAGCCTGTGCGCTTTTGGCAGCTGGATAGGGCGGCGCTGCTCGATCGCCGACATGACCTCACCCATGAACAGGACGGCTCTGGACATCACCTTGTTGCTTTCCTCGCGGATCTCTCGCCTCTCGATCTTCGCGTTCCGGAGGTACTTCGGGCGCTCTATCCGCTCCGTGAGCTTGATGTTCCTCACGCCGGCCTCCGAGAGCCGCCGCGCCACCTCGCCGAACACATCGTCGCCGGTCGAATCCAGGAAAAACAGTTTCAGGAACGATCCCATCTCATCGGCGGTGGTTCCCGGCGCGAAGTCGATTTCCTCGACGCGCCGTTTCTTCATCTCGGCGATCATGTACAGAATCGGCCGCATGCTCTGGGAGTCGACGATGAGCCGCACGTCGTTGATGAAGAGCAGGTCGGTCGCCACCCTTGCGGCGGCCCTTCCCTCGGCATCGATGAGTTCTGCCAGCGTTAGCATGAGCCTGGACAGAACGGTTTGCGCAGCGCGGTTGTTCAGATCGTAAATTTGAACGGTCCGGCTCGCGCTGAAAAGACAGTGAACGAGAACCGGCCCGAGGCGTTCGACGTGGCCGGACGATGCCGCCGCGAAGGAACGGTCGTTCTCCGGCGCACGGGCCGCTGCATCGGTTGCCGGGGCGGGGGAAAGCGTATCGCGGTCGTTCGTCATCGCGCCATCTCGCTGACAACCGGTTCGCGAGTCTCCGGGCGAACACGTTCGTTGTCCCGCAGCTGTTTCAAAACGTAGAGCGCTTTCGTTCTGACGAGAGCGTCTCCGTCGCCCGATAGCTCGTCGAGCACGTCGATCGTCTCTTTCCCGGGAATGTTTTTCAGCGCCGTGATAGCGAGCAACTTGTTCTGCTTATCGCGGTTCTTGCTCAGGGAGAGCCAGCCGTGCTTTTTGATCATCTGTTTCACCTGAACGAGTATGCCCTCGCCGGCCAACTTCCCCGCCGTGCGGAACAGGCGCTCGAGCTCATCGATGTTCTTCGCGGTGGTGTCGCTCGCAAAGCACAGATCGGTCACTTTCTCCACGATGAGGGGGTGCTTGAAGGTCTCCACCGCGGCAAGCGTCATGACTCTATTGCCCGCATCGTGATCATCGAGCAGTTTGACCAGCAGTGAAGCCGCCTCGTCGTTTGCCAACTGGGCGAGATACTCGATCGCGCGCCCGCGAACCTGAACATCCGGGGAGACGAGAAGTTTGCTCACGATGGGAGAGGCCTTTCCAGTCGCGGATCGCGAGAGCAGGTAGACGGCGTCCAACGCTTGCTGGGGACTGTCGAGGTTGAGGCGATTCACGATCGACATCACGTCGTCCCGGGAGATGGCGAGCAATGTGTCGCACGCCTCCTTGTGCATCGACGCGTCTTTCAAATTGGCAATGAGCTCGCACACTCCAGGTACGGCGGTCTCGCCGACGCGCTGGAAATACCGCAGCAGTTCACGGACGTCGTCGCGCGGCCTGTTGGCCTGGTGTCCCAGCGAGAGCAGGAACGCGCCGTTGGTGATTTCGTATTCGATGCGTTTCGGCAGATCCTGGAACTCGAGGCTTGTCGCACGGCTGTTTTCCATCGTGTTCTGAATGTCGAGGAGCGCAAAGAGCGTGGGAACGTGGGCCTCTTCCGCAATGTAATGGACGAGACGCTCGATTATGTCGAGGATGTCGCGGACCATGGAGGGAGGGTGACGCTTCTGTGTGAAGTCGACCATGATGTCGAGGAGCCAGAGCAGCTTGTTCCTCTGATTCGACGCGGTGAACTCCTCGCGCCATGATTCCTGCTTTCCGGGGGCTACGGAAAAGTAAGACTCGAGCACGTTCTGGAGATGATCCTCCTTCTCCTCCGCTGTCGCCCGGGGGCAGGTGCGTTCGGCCAGATCGTGAAAATAGGATCCGAGGGAGTCCGCAGCGCCGTCGGAACGGTTCTGCTGGGTGGCGCTCCTCTCGTCGGCTCCCGGTAAGTACGGGTGATCGTTGGCGCGGAGCGTCTCTTCGCGGGACTGAGCTCCCGAACCTCTTCCCTCGCCGGCCGCGCCGCCGGCGTCTTCGTCGAACACGCGGTAGG
>CAZYCB010000208.1:0-13464 GCA_964645735.1 uncultured bacterium
TATTACACCGTCAATCCTCCCGGCGCGGAGCGTAACTACGACGGATTCGAGGCCACGCTGAACAAGAGCTTCACGGAATTCCCCGAGATCTACGAGAGGCTCGTCACCAGGAGAAACTACAACTGGGTTTCGGAGATCGACAAGCTCGTGGGCGGTGACAAGACGGTTCTGGTCATTGTCGGTGTGGGGCACATGCCGGGCGAAGAGGGGCTTATCGAACTCCTCAAGAAGGAGGGCTACACGGTCGACCAGCAGTGAGGGGACTGGGGCGGGAGAGGTTGGCGGCTTCGTTCCTAGTTCGTTCGGCGTGCGGCGCAGAACAGGGAGCATTGGCGTGGCTCGTTATCGCATTCTTTCGTTCGATGGGGGCGGCATCCGGGCGGTCGTTCCGGCGATTGTTCTGGGGCGTCTGAACGAGAAGCTTCCCGGTTGGTTCGAAGAAACCGACCTCATCGCGGGGAGTTCATCGGGCGGGCTTCTGGCGCTCTGTCTCGCGCAGGGACTCGATCCACGCGACATCAGAAATTTCTTCGAGAAAAGGGGACCGCGCGTCTTCGACGACTCGTGGCGGGACGATCTTTTCGATATCGGTAAGACGGTCGGCGCTCAGTACGACGCGAGAAATCTCCTGCGGGAATGCAGATCGATACTCGGCGATACGACGCTGGGGCAACTGAAACGAAGGGTGCTCGTCACCGCGTTCGATCTGGACAACGAGTCGGCCGACCCCGCGAAGCGAAAGTGGAAACCGAAACTCTTCCACAATTTCCCGGGGCGGGGAAACGACAGACGCGAGCAGGCCTACAAGGTGGCAAGTTACACGTGCGCGGCACCCACGGCCTTCGCGTCGATAGACGGGTACATCGACGGGGGCGTCTACGCCAACAATCCGAGCATGTGCGCGCTCGCCCAGTCGCAGGACGCGCGTTACTTCAGACCGCCTCCGCTGATGAAGGATGTCGTGCTGTTTTCCCTCGGCACGGGTACGTCGCTCAAATGTGTTCGCGGGGCCTCGCTCGATTGGGGGTACGCCCAGTGGGCGAGACCGGTCATCGAGATCATCATGGACGGCGTTTCCGGAATCGCGGACTACGAATGCGGGAAGATCCTCAAGAAGAACTACCACCGCCTGGCGCCTGTTTTCCCGCCGGGGACTGCGATACCGATGGACGCCGTGCGGCGGATTCCGGAACTCGTTCGGTTCGCCGAAGGCCTCGATCTGAGAAAAACGGTGCGGTGGATGGAGGAGAAATGGCTCGCCTGAGGGGGCCGGCGGGGGGTGCCGCGAGTTTCCGAGGAGCGGCTCCGATGAACACGCCAGCCGGCGCGCGCCGCGGATCGAAAGGGAACGCATGAGGCTCTACAGAGTTCGTCAGAAGCTCGTCTCGAATCCGCTCTCCGATATCGAGACGGAAGTGCGGCGGCAGCTGGATGGGCTCGGGGTCGCCGTCCCCTCGGGGGAAGTCGCCATCACCGCGGGGAGCCGCGGCGTCGCCCATATCGCCGAGATCACGAGAGCAGCAGGATCGTGGCTCCGCGACCGCGGGGCGCGTCCGTTCGTCGTACCGTGCATGGGGTCTCACAACGGCGCGACCGCCGAAGGACAGAGACGGATGGTCGAGTCGCTGGGAATCACCGAAACGGCGGTGGGGATGGAGATCCGGTCGAGCATGGAAGTGGTGAGGCTCGGCACGGTGGGAACGGGCGACGTTTACATGGACAAAAACTGTTTCGATGCTGCGGGAGTCCTCGTCGTGAACCGCGTGAAGCTCCACACCTGCTTCTCGGGGCCGGTTCAAAGCGGGTTGACGAAGATGATGGTCGTCGGCATGGGAAAGATCAAGTCGGCCGAGACCTTTCACAGAGCGCCCGCTGCGGAGAGAAAAGACATGCTCGTAGAGATGGGCGGCCGAATTCTCGCCTCGGGAAGGATCCTCGCGGGACTCGCGATTCTCGAAGACGGTTTCGACGAGACCGCGGAGATGCATGCGCTTTGCCCCGAGGAGATTCCGCGGAAAGAACCTCAGCTCCTCGACCATCACAGACGCTACTTTCCCCGTCTGCCCCTGGACGAGATCAACGTGCTCGTCGTCGGCGCGATTGGGAAAATATACAGCGGAACGGGTATGGATACGAACGTCATCGGCTACCGTGGAATCAAAGGCTTCGAAGACCTCGAGAGCCCCCGTGTGAACGCCATCGCGGCGCTCTCCCTCGCCCCTGAATCCCAGGGGAACGCCTTCGGCGTGGGCTTGGCGGATTTCATCACGCGGCGCTTGAGAGATGCGATCGACGAGGAGAAAACATTCATCAATGTGTTCACGACGGGCGACATGGAACGCGCGAAGATTCCCGCGACGCTCGCAGACGACGAGGTCCTCGTGACGCGGCTCGGCGAGAGGTTCGGAACCCGCCGATGGGTGTTCATCCCGAACACGCTCCATCTCGGCGAACTGTACGCGAGCGAGGATCTGAGAGAGGAACTGGAAGCGCATCCGCTCTGCGTCGTCGATCCGGCGCCGGTCGAGCTTCGGTTCGAAGAGGGGCGTCACCAGCTGAGATTCGGCGGGGGCCAGTGACGCGCGCTCCGGGGTCCACGTGCGGTGCCGGTGAACCTTTCAACCGTGGAGTTCGACGATATCGCCGTCGCTCACCACGTGGTCTTTTCCGACACGCTGTCCCTCGAACTTTCCGCTCCCCCACACACGCGCGTACTTGAGAGAGAACGCCAGCTCGCGGTGGACGAGTTGGGCGACGTCGTGAATGGTGTCCCCCTTGAACACGGTGAACGGCCTTTCCTTGTCGGGGGGGTGCCCCGGGGCTTTCGTGTACACGCGGACGATGCCGAGGCCCTTGAAGAGAACAGGTCCCACGCGATCGAGACCCCATCCGGTTTTCGCTGAGACGGCGATCGCGGGATACGCCGCGCCAACGAGTTCCTCGAGGACGGAGATCTCGTCGCGGTCCCACTCGAGGTCGCTCTTGTTGGCGACGAGCAGTGTGGGGAGGTACGTTCTGAACGGGTCGTCGAGTTCGAACGTCTCCTCGTGCGTCGGATCGCCCGCGGTCGTCCCCGATGTCGCGCGGGGTTTCGAAGCCTCGCCGGCGATGTCGAGATCGCCCCTCTCGATCGTTCCAGGCCAGCGTTCCACAAGTGTGATCCGTTTCTGATCGAGACGGTCCTTTATCGCGGAGACCTGTTCCACACAGCCCGGAACGCTGAGGTCGACGACGAGAAGCGCCGCGCGCGCCGGCTGAAGCGCGTTGGGCATCCAGCTCTCCATGTAGGTCGGCGAGACGGGCGGCAAATCCACGAGCTGGAAGAAGACATCGCTGTACGCGAACATCCCGGGGAGCGGGGCGTGAGTCGTGTTGGGATACGGTCCGGTCTCGGCGTGCGACCCCGTGAGCCGGTCGTGCAGGGTCGATTTACCCGAGTTCGGCGGGCCGACGAGCGCGATTTGCGCGGCGCCTTCGGGGCGAACGGTGTGGACAGGCCCCGTTTTTACGGCGCCCTTCTTCGGGCCGGCCGTTTCTTCGGTGAGCTGCTTGATCCGCGTTTTGATCTCCGCCTGGAGATGGTCCGTCCCTTTGTGCTTGGGGACGGTGCGGAGCATCTCTTTCAGGCAGGCGAGGCGTTCGGCGGGGTCACGCGCCTTCTGGAACTCTTCCTTGGCTTTCTTGTATTCGGGGGTGACGTTGGTTGGCATCGGTTCGCCTCGCCGCGTCAAGATTTTGAAACCCGACGGGTATCGTCGTCCGTATAACTCCGTATACGAAATGCGCGACTATGCGGCCGTCCGTCGCCGGGATGATAGCACATGCCGCAGGCGCATGTCAGCCGCGGCCCGCAAGACCTGCGGGGAGAAAAGCCCGCGAATCCGCGGCCGAGGGCATCGGGCGTTCCACGCAGGTCCGGACTGGAGTTGCGGCTGGCCCCCCGTACGTGCTAAACTACCGGTTTTCGCGGCTCCGGGGAGGGTTGAGGCCGTTCTCGGCACGGTGTTCCAACAACGGCAGGGCATTCCAGCAAAGGAGTTCTCGCAATGCGACGCAAGCTGTATCTCGTAGCGATGGCAGTTCTGGCGCTCTCGTTCTTCGGCGCGGGCGGTGAGAACCCGCTTTCCAATGAATTCGACACCCCGTTCGGCGTTCCGCCGTTCGAGCAGATCAGGCTCGAACACTACATGCCGGCTTTCGAGGAGGGGATGAAGCAACAGGCGGCCGAGATCGATGCGATCACCGCGAACACGGAACCGCCGACATTCGCGAATACGGTCGAAACGCTCGAACGGAGCGGCGAAATGCTGACGCGCGTGAGCAACGTGTTCTTCAGTTTGAATTCTTCGCTCACGAGCGACACGATGCAGGCAATGGCTCAGGAGATCGCTCCCAAGCTGTCGAAGCACGGCGATGACATCCTGATGAACGAAAAGCTCTTTCAACGGATAAAAGCCGTCTATGCGACAAAGGACGATCCCAGCCTGACAATGGAACAGAGAAGGCTGCTGGAAGAAGGTTACAAGAGCTTCGTGCGGAACGGCGCGAATCTCGACAAGGAGAAACAGGCGAAGCTCCGGCTGGTTAACGAGGAGCTCTCTGTCGCGACGCTCAAGTTCGGCGAGAACATTCTCAAGGAGAACAACCGCTTCGAGCTGGTGATCGACCACAAGGAGGACCTCGCAGGGCTTCCGGAAAACGTCGTCACGGCTGCCGCGGAGGCGGCGAAGGAGCGGGGCCACGACGGCAAGTGGGTCTTCACGCTCCACAAGCCGAGCTTGATCCCGTTCCTCCAGTACTCGACGAAGCGCGACCTCAGGGAGAAGATGTTCAAGGCGTACGACCACCGCGGGGACAACAACGACGACCTGGACAACAAGCAGTTCGTCACCAAGATCGCCATGCTCCGTCTCGAGCGGGCGAACCTCCTCGGATACAAGTCGCACGCGGACTACGTTCTCGAAGAGAACATGGCGAAGACGCCCGAAAAGGTCTACGAGTTCCTCGATCGGGTGTGGGCCCCGGCGGTGAAGCGGGCGAAGGCGGAAGCCGGCGAAATGCAGAAGATGATCGACAAGGAGGGCGGCAAGTTCAAGCTCCAGCCGTGGGATTGGTGGTACTACGCGGAGAAAGTGAAGAAGGCGAAGTACGATCTCGACGAGGAAATGCTCAGGCCCTATTTCGAGCTCGAGAACGTGCGGAAGGGCGCTTTCGATGTCGCCTCGAAGCTCTACGGAATCACGTTCGAGGAAGTGAGCGGCGTCCCCAAATATCACCCGGACGTCCGTGTGTTCGAAGTGAAGGACGCGGACGGCACGCACATCGGCCTCCTCTACGCGGACTACTTTCCCAGGGAGAGCAAGGAGGGCGGAGCGTGGATGGGCGCGTACAAGGACGAGTACATCAAGGCGGGGAAGCGCATCGCTCCGGTCATCGTCAACTGCGGGAACTTCTCGAAGCCGACGGCGGACACGCCGGCGCTCCTCAGCTGGGACGAAGTGACGACGCTCTTCCACGAGTTCGGGCACGGGCTGCACGGACTCCTGACGAACTGCACGTACGAGAGCCTGTCGGGGACCAACGTGGCGACGGATTTCGTGGAATTGCCGTCGCAGATCATGGAGAACTGGGCGTCCGAACCGGAGGTGCTCAAGAGCTACGCGAAGCACTACAAGACGGGGGAACCGATGCCCGACGAACTCATCGCCAAGATACGGAATGCCCGTCTCTTCAACCAGGGATTCGCGACCACCGAGTATCTCGCCGCGTCCATTCTGGACATGGACTGGTACACGCTCAGCGAAGAGGAGACGATCGATCCGATCGCGTTCGAGAACAAAACCTTCGCCAGAATCGGACTCATCCCCGAGATCGTCTCGCGGTACCGGAGCCCCTACTTCAACCACATCTTCGGTGACGGATACTCGGCGGGCTACTACAGCTACATCTGGGCCGAAGTCCTCGACGCCGATGCATTCCAGGCGTTCAAGGAACACGGGCTCTTCGACAGGAAAACTGCGCAGGCGTTCAGGGACAATGTCCTGGCGGCGGGGAACACGGAGGACCCGATGACGCTCTACAAGCGTTTCCGCGGGGCCGAGCCGAAGATCGATCCGTTCCTCGAAAGGAGAGGACTCAAGTAGCGCCCGAAACGCGCGGCTTGACGGAACATTTTTTTGCCGCTAATATGCCGGTTTCCCCGCCGGGCGCCGTGTCGGCGCCGGAGCGTTGTGCGCGGGGAGAGCGATTCAGAACAGGAGAATGGATTATGGATTTCTTGAAGGAACTCGGTATCGAGAAGGTCAATGCCGGCGCATGCTCGGGCCCCGACGCGTGGGCCGCGACGCAAGGCCGGGAGCTCATCGCATCGATCAATCCCACGACGGGCAAGGAAATCGCCAAGGTGGCGCAGGCGTCCGAGGCGGATTACGAAAAGGTGATGGCGGCCGCGATGGAGGCGTTCGTCGAATGGCGGATGGTTCCGGCCCCCAAACGCGGGCTCATCGTCCGGGACCTCGGCGAAGCCCTCCGGGCGAAGAAGGACGCTCTCGGAAGGCTCGTGACGCTCGAAATGGGAAAGATCGTCCCGGAGGGGTGCGGCGAAGTCCAGGAGATGATCGACATCTGCGACTTCTCGCTCGGCCTCTCGCGTCAGCTCTACGGGCTCACGATGCACTCGGAGCGTCCGCGCCACCGGATGTACGAGCAGTGGCACCCGCTCGGAGTGGTCGGGATCATTTCGGCGTTCAATTTCCCGGTGGCGGTGTGGTCGTGGAACGCGGCGCTCGCCGCGGTTTGCGGTGACGTCGTGTTGTGGAAGCCGTCGTCGGAGACGCCCTTGACGGCGATCGCCGTCCAGCACATTAGCAACGACGTGATGAAGGCGCACAAGCTCACCGGTATCTTCAACCTCGTCATCGGCCGCGGGTCCACCATCGGCGAGATGCTCATTCGCGATAAGCGGATTCCTCTCGTGTCGGCGACAGGCTCGTGCGAGATGGGGTACAAGATCGGGCGGACGGTCGGCGAGCGTCTCGGCCGGACGATCCTCGAACTCGGCGGGAACAACGCTATCATCGTCGACGAAACGGCCGACATCGATATGGCCGTTCGCGCGGTGCTCTTCGGCGCCGTCGGTACCGCCGGACAGCGGTGCACGTCGACGAGACGGGTGTTCCTCCACAAGAAGGTCGCGGTGGACTTCACCGCCAGGCTCCTCAAGGCGTACAAGCAGGTCCACATCGGCGATCCGATGGAAGACGGAACGCTCATGGGACCGCTCGTCAACAAAGCGGCCGTCGAGGCCATGATGGCGGCTATCGAAACGGTCAAGAAGTCCGGCGGCGAGATCCTCTTCGGAGGCAAGACCATCGACCGGCCGGGCTTCTATGTGGAGCCGACGATCGTCAAGGCGAAGCACGAGTGGAAAATCGTCCACGAGGAGACCTTCGCTCCGATTCTCTACCTCATCGAATACGACAAGCTCGAGGATGCGATCGCGTGGCATAACGAAGTCCCGCAGGGGCTTTCCTCGGCGATCTTCACGATGCACCTCCAGCACGCCGAGCAGTTCCTCACGCACGAGGGATCGGACTGCGGGATCGCGAACGTGAATATCGGCACGTCGGGCGCCGAAATCGGGGGCGCGTTCGGAGGAGAGAAGGAAACCGGCGGCGGCCGCGAGTCGGGATCCGATTCGTGGAAGGCGTACATGCGCCGGCAGACGAACACGATCAACTGGTCGAAGGAACTCCCGCTCGCTCAGGGGATCAAGTTCGAGTAGGCCTGCGACTGCCCGGATCGCGGAATCGTGCGAAAAACAGCGATCGGCCCGCGGCGTTGCCGCGGGCCGATCGCTGTTTCTGCGCCGTGTCGGGTGTTCCCTCGCGTGCGGACAGAGCGCCGCGCCCGCAGATTATCTCGCGCCTCCGGGGCTCCCGGGCGAACCGGGGATTCTCGAGCGCTTTCTCGGGCGGCTACTTTTCCGCACTTCTCTGGACGAATTCGTACAAGACTTTCTGCGTGGATTTGGGGTGTACGAACGCGATGAGAGAGTCTTCTTTCCCGTGCCGGGGTTTCTCATCGATCAGACGCACCCCTTTTCCTTTGAGAAGCGAGAGCGTCTCCTCGAGATTCTCCACGGCGAACGCGATGTGGTGGATTCCGGGGCCGTGGGTCTCCACGAATTTGCGTATCGCCGAACCCTCGGTCGTTCCCGCGACGAGCTCGATCGACGTACCTCCGATGCGGAACGTCGCGGTATCGACGTCGGAGCCAGCCACGCATTCCCGGTGGGCGAGCTCGACGCCGAGCGTCTTCTCATAGAGGGCGATCGCTTCTTCGAGATTCTCGACTGCGATGGCGATGTGATCGATTTCCTGTATCATGTCCTCACCTGACGGTTGTTCGTTCCCGGTAGCGGCCAAAATGTTTGGCGAGCGCCGTACAGATCTCGCCCACGGTGACCGACGCTTTCACTGCTTGGAGAATCGTGGGGAAGAGGTTCCCGGCGCCGGCGGCGGCCCGGTCGAGACCGGCGAGGGCGTCGTCGACGGCCGCGCGGTCGCGCGAGGCCTTCCGCTTCTTGAGGTCGGAGATCTGGTTGTTCTCGATCTCGGGATCCACGTGGAAGACATCGACCCTGGTTCCTCCCTCGTCCGTGTACGCGTTCACGCCGACGACTTTCTGGTCGCCGCGCTCGATGGCTCTCTGGTACTCGTAGCTCGCCTTCTCGATCTCCCGCTGCGGAAATCCCTGCTCGATCGCTTTCACCATGCCGCCGAGACCGTCGACCCGTTCGATGAGTTCGGAAGCGCGGCTTTCTATCTCGTTGGTGAACGACTCGACCGCGTAGCTCCCGCCGAGCGGGTCGATCGTATCCGTGACTCCCGACTCTTCGAGGATGAGCTGCTGCGTGCGCACGGCGATCCGCACAGCGTTGTCGCTGGGGAGGCCGAGCGCTTCGTCGAGACTGTTCGTGTGGAGCGACTGCGTGCCGCCGAGCACGGCGGCAAGCGCCTGCATGGCGACCCGCACGACGTTGTTCTCCGGCTGCTGGGCGGTGAGGGTGCACCCGGCGGTCTGGGTGTGGAAACGAAGACGGAGGCTCTCCGCCTTCTTGGCGCCGAATCTCTCCCGCATGAGCCGCGCCCACATCCTTCTCGCCGCGCGGAACTTGGCGACCTCTTCGAGAAGGTTGTTATGCGCGTTAAAAAAGAACGACAGCCGCGGTCCGAACGCGTCCACGTCGAGACCCGCGTTGACGGCGGCGTCCACATACGTCACCGCGTTGGCGAGCGTGAAGGCGACTTCCTGGACGGCGGTGGATCCCGCCTCGCGAATGTGATAACCGCTGATGCTGATCGGGTTCCAGTTCGGGAGGTTTTCTGAAGACCATGCGAGTACGTCCGTGATGAGACGCAGCGACGGCGCCGGCGGAAAGGCGTACGTGCCCCTCGCGATGTACTCCTTGAGGATGTCGTTCTGGATAGTGCCGCTGAGCGTCTTGCGGTCGATTCCTTTCTCGTCGGCGAGGGCCACGTACATCGCCAGAAGGACCGCGGCGGTGGCGTTGATCGTCATCGACGTACTGATCTTGTCGAGGGGAATTCCGTCGAAGAGGACGCGCATGTCGTCGACGCTGTCGATGGCCACGCCCACGCGGCCCACTTCCCCCTGAGCCATCGGATCGTCGGAGTCGTAACCCATCTGCGTCGGAAGATCGAAGGCGACCGAGAGTCCCTTCTGCCCCTTGTCGAGAAGAAAGTGGAATCGCTGGTTCGTCTGCCGCGCCGTTCCGAATCCGGCGTACTGGCGGATCGTCCACGGCCTGCCGCGGTACATCGTGGGGTATACGCCCCTCGTGTAGGGGAAATCCCCGGGGAACCCGACGTCTTCGATGTAGCTATCTTCGCGAAGATCGTCCGGTGCGTACACGGGCTGTACGGGAATCCGCGACGTCGTTTCGAACGACGCTTTTCGTTCGTTCTTCTTCTGCGTCTCGCGCACGTACGTTTGTTCGTGCCAGACCTTCCGGCTGTCGATGATCTTCTGTCGTTCGCTCATTCGCATGCCTGCCTGTCTTCGCGGAGGGATGCGCGGTTCCCGCGCGGGGGGCGGCTCGCGGCTTTTCCACGGCCCGCCTGGCTTCGTAACCTGAATGATTACAGAATGTTATGTTTGTTCGTGCGCGAATGATTCTAAGCGAGGCGGGGCGCTCCGTCAATCGGATTCACGAATCGAGCGCCGCGTCCATCGCCGGTGCCAGGCGCATGTTTTCGTGGACGATCGGGCGATCTCTCAAGTGCGATCGGCGCGGCGAGGCATTTGGAGATGGACACGCGAACAGTTAGTGGGTTATCATTAAACGAGTTGGGGATAGTTAGCGGCCGATCGTCCACGGATTTTTCTGGAGGGAAAGCATGAAGAGGATCGTTGTCCCGATGATGGCGATGTGTTTGTTGACGGCATCGCTCTGGCTCCTAGCCTCGTGCGGCGGAAAGACCGAACAAGCGGCGCAGCAACGAACGGAGGCCCCGCAGAAGAAGGAACCCGTTCAGCAGATCCCGGACGACGAGTTGAGCCAATTCGAAAAGCTCGCTAACGGATTCATTCGGCCGGCGTTCGACGAGGCAGGAGAGCAGACGGAGAAGACGGTGAAACCGGGCGACATGTTCGACGTGTACGTCGTCGCGGAGTACAACCCGCAGGTCCCCATGTCGACGGCCAATTACCGTCTCGCGCTCCCGGAGGGAGTCGGTGTGGTGGCCTCCGCGAACTGCGACAGCACGATTCTCGTGGTGGGACAGTACGATGATGATTTCGTCATCGCGTTTCGGTGCTCTTCGGGGCCGAGGATGTGGGTCGTGAGATACATCTGCAAGGTGGAGCCCACGTGCCAAGGCGGCACCATCGAAGTCCAAAAGGGCCGCGACAACAACTACCTCGGCTTCACGATGTGCGACGAGCAGAAATCGCTGGTCAGGTCGCAAGGCGGAAAGGCTGTTCTCAAGGTCGAATGATCGTGTCGACCTCGTTCGCCGGAGCCCCGCGGCCGGCCGGAGCCTCGAACGGAGCGGGCGGATCGCGCGCCGCGCTTCGTTCGCGAGCAGCAAATGGGTGACACCATGAAGTACGGGATCTGGCTCGTCATTTTGGCCGGTATCGCATCTCCGGCGCAAGCGATCATCGCTCCGAAGAACGGCGGACCCATGCCTCGAGCGTATTTCGAGGCTGTGGGGATGGATCCGAGCGCGCTGCGCTTGGAGTCCGCATGGATTCAGAAAGCCGAGCGGCTCCGCATCGAGAGAGAAGCGTTTCTTCACTCCCTTCCCCGAGGGACGTCCGCTCCGCAAGCGGGCGTGCCGCGGGTCTCAGGCAATTTCTCCTTTCCCGTTCTTCTCGGTGAGTTCGCCAATCGTCCCGCTTTTATCACGTCCGAAAGTATGCGGCAGGAGCTTTTCACCGGCCCGTGGCCCACTGGAACGCTCTCCGAATTCTACGACGAAGTGTCGTACTCGGCGCTCTCCGTCACGGGCGTCTTGACCTCCTGGGTGACGACGACGCAGCAGGACGCATACTACGAAGGGTCCTCCAATGGACTCCTGCCGAACGACGCGAAGACGGGCGAATTCATCAAGGAGCTTCTCGACGCGAACGACGCCTCGATCGACTTCGCGCAATTCGACAACGACGGACCCGACGGAATACCGAACTCCGGGGATGACGACGGTTACGCCGACCTCGTGGTATTCGTTCAGAGCGAAATGGGCGGCGAGTGCAGCTCGGTGAGCGCCAACATGTGGTCCCACTCGTGGCTCTACCGCGCGTGGCCGATTTCCGGCGGCTCTCCATACACGACGAGCGACGTGTCGTCTTCGGGCGGGTATATCAAGATCGACGACTATGTCATCCAGCCCGCGGTGTCGTGCGAAGGCGGCGTGATCGAGATCGGCGGCTTCTGCCACGAACTCGGTCATGCCCTCGGACTGCCCGACCTTTTCGATGCGAACGGAGGGTCGAGCGGGGCCGGACATTGGGATCTCATGGCGCTGGGGAACTGGAATACACCGGAATCTCCCGCGCACCCCTCCGCGTGGTGCCGGAAGGAACTCGGATGGGTCGTGCCGACGACGGTGACGTGGGAGGGCGCCGTCCACTCGATCCCTCAGGTCGAGTCCGTGGCGGCCTGTTTCGAGCTTCCGTTTACGAGCGAACGGTTCACGCGCACGACGGAGTGCCAGCTCGCGGGGACCTACTCGCTTCGCTGCGGTGCGGGGAGTGGAGAAGCCGCCGCCCGAGGGTGGGACGGCGGCACCGGCTACGGAAACCGGTGGCGGGAGTCTGTGGAGCGCGCGTTCGCGTACAACGGGACGCTTCCGGTAAACTTCGCGTATGCCTACGCACACGAGCTCGAGCCGGGGGCGGATTCCGCGGTCGTTTATATCAATGTCGGGGGAACACGGACTGCGATCGCCGCGTATACGGGCAACGGATCGGGGACTGCGTCCATCAGCCTGTCGCCGTATCTGAGTGCGGTCACGCCGCCCGCAGCGTATTCGCTCGAGATCTGCGTCATCTCGGATGATTCGTGGTCGGACGAGGATGGGAAATATCTCACAGCATGCGGAGCGTTGGTCCTCGACAACGTGAGCGTTAGCGGAGGCGGAGAGAGCTACACGACGGGTTTCGAGAGCTCGTTCGACGGGTGGTATCAGAACCCGGCGAAGAACCCCTGCACGGAGTACTGGCTGGTGGAGAACCGTCAGGCTGTCGGATTCGACGAGCACCTGCACGGCACAGGGCTCATTATCTGGCACGTCGAGGAGGAAGTGATTCGTTCGGCTCTCGGAAATACCGGAGGGTCTTCGAACGACGCGGTCCGCGGGCTCGTTGTGGAAGAGGCGGACGGTGTGGGCCACCTTCTCCTGGATCCGGCGACGCTGGGAAACCCGGGGGATGCCGGAGATCCTTTCCCGGGAACGGCGAACAACACGACATTCGACGAGAGCTCGACACCGGGAAGCATCAGTCACGCGAACGACTGGACGCAGATCGAAGTGTCAGCCGTTAGCGAATCGGGCTCGCTCATGACGGCATTCCTGCGCGCGGGAGACCCGGGGCCGAATCTAACGGGAGTGACGCCCCTCCTCGTCAACAACGATCTCACATCTGCTGTTATTCGCGCCGACGGCGCGGAATTCCGGCCCGGCGCCGCGCTGAGCCTCGTTCGCTCCGGAGAGGCCGATATCGCGCCGAGGTCCGTCTACTGGCGTGATCCGCAGGCGCTTCAAGGCGATTTCAATGTGTACAGCAAGAAGGGTGGGTTGTGGGACGTGGTCGTGCAAAACCCCGACGGCCAGACGTCGGTCCGGGCGGGGGGCCTTACCATCGTGCAGATCGTTGCCACGCAGTTCGTGTCGGCCCTGATCGATGTCTCGAGGGCCGGCGCGGTCGAGATCCTCG
>CAZYCB010000209.1:0-3679 GCA_964645735.1 uncultured bacterium
CAAACGCCTTCAAGGACGCGTTGGCCAAGGTCTCGTCCGAACTCGGTAAGGAATACGACCTCATTATCGGCGGGAAACGGAAGAAAAGGCAAGATCGTATTCGCTCGCTCGACCCTTCCGACCCCAAGAACGTCGTGGGGCTCGTAGCGAAAGCGGGGAGGGACGACGCGGAGGACGCGATGAACGCGGCGCTCCAGGCTTTCGAGACCTGGCGGTTCGTCGAGCCCGAGAAGCGCGCGGCGTATCTCTTCGAGGCGGCCCGGCGGATGCGCGAGCGCAAGCACGAGTTCTCGGCGTGGATGGTGTACGAGGTGGGGAAGAGCTGGGTGGAAGCGGATGCGGACACGGCCGAGGCGATCGACTTCCTCGAATTCTACGCGCGCGAGGCGATCCGCTACGGCGGGGAGCAGCCCCTCACGCGAATTCCGACGGAGAAGGGCGAACTCCGGTACGTCCCTCTGGGTGTCGGCCTCGTCGTTCCCCCGTGGAACTTCCCGCTGGCGATCCTCGTCGGGATGACGAGCGCGTCGTTCGTTGCGGGAAACACCGTTCTCCTCAAACCCTCGAGCGACGCCCCTGTCATCGGGGCGAAGTTCTTCGAGCTTCTCGAGGAGGTCGGGCTGCCCGCTGGCGTGGTCAACTACGTGCCGGGGAGCGGTGCGCAGATCGGCGATTACATCGTGCAGCACCCGAAGACGCGCTTCATTGCGTTCACCGGATCCAAGGAAGTGGGCATCCGCATCAACGAACAAGCCGCCGTCGTCAGGGAAGGCCAGATCTGGATCAAGCGCGCGATCCTCGAGATGGGAGGCAAGGACTCGATCGTCGTCGACAAGGATTCGAACTTCGATGCGGCGGTCAAGGCCGTCGTCGGCTCGGCGTTCGGATTCCAGGGGCAGAAGTGCTCGGCGTGTTCGCGCGCGATCATCCACGAGGGTATCTACGACAAGTTCGTCGATGCCGTCGTCGAGGAGACGCGCAAGATCACGCAAGGCGTCCCGTGCACGTCGAAGGATATCTTCATGGGGCCGGTGGTGAACGAGGCGGCGTGCGAGAAGATTCTCGAATACATCGAGATCGGAAAGACGGAGGGCGAACTCGTCCAGGGCGGGATGCGCGGGGCGGGAAACGGGTATTTCATACAGCCGACGGTGTTCGCCGGTGTCGCGCCCGACGCCCGTCTCTCGCAGGAGGAGATCTTCGGCCCGGTGCTGGCGTGCATCAAGGCGAAGAACTTCGACGACGCTCTTCGCATCGCCAACGCGACGGAGTACGGTCTGACGGGCTCGGCGTTCTCGGCAAACCGGGAGCATCTGAAGAAGGCCGGCGACCTGTTCCACGTCGGCAATCTCTACTACAACCGGAAATGCACGGGCGCTCTGGTCGGCGTTCATCCGTTCGGGGGCTTCAACATGTCGGGTACGGACAGCAAAGCCGGCGGCCGCGACTACCTGATGCTCTTCACGCAGGCGAAGTCGATCGCGGAGCTGATTTAGAGCTGCGTTGTCTTGCGCGCTGGCAGCCGCGGGTGGCGGCCACGGGCGCCCACGCCCGCGCGCAGCTTGCGAGCACGGCCGTGGGCGGATGGCCGACAGGACCCGCGGCGGGCGAAAGCGGAGCTAAGGATTCACAACCATCCTGCAGCGCACATCTTCGCAGAGATAGAAGCGGCGCAGATCTCTCGAGAGACCCGCGCCGTTTCGTTTGCAGACTTCGGCGTCGCCGAGCGTGGAGAAACCCTATCCCTTGTTTTCCTCCGCCGCAGCGCGTGCCTTGAGTTCCTCGTTGGCTTTGATCTCGATCTGGACGCGGCGGTTCAGCTGCCGCCCCGCCTCGTCGTCGTTGCCCGCCGCGGGCTGGAGCTCGCCGTATCCCACCGACTGAAGCCTCGAGGGAGCGACTCCCATTTCCACGAGATACGCACGGACCGATGCCGCGCGGCGCTCGGAGAGCTTCTGGTTGTAGTCTTCGGTGCCTTTGTTGTCGGTGTGACCGGCAATGACGATATCGGTGTCCGGATATTTCACGAAGACATCGCCCATCTTTTTGATGTTGTCCTGCGATGCCGGTTTGAGCATCGCGGAATCGAAATCGAAGAGGATCGCGCTGTCCCACGTGACTTGGATCTCGTCGCCGACGCGCTCTGTCTTGGCCCCCTCGATTTTAGCGAGTTCTTCTGCCTGCTTGTCCATGTAGTGACCGACGACACCGCCGACCGCGGCACCGGCGACGCCGCCGATGACGGCTCCCGTGGCCGTATGGCCTTGCGTGTTACCTATGGCGGCGCCGGCCGCCGCGCCCGCCGCTGCGCCAATGGCCGCGCCCTTTGTCGTCCTGCTGGCCGAGCACCCCATGATGGAGCCGAGGGCGAAGGCGCCGATCACGGCGCCAACCAAAAGGTTCCTCATCATTTTGTTCCCGTCGAATTGGATCTTCTTCATGTCGCTCGCAACCTCCTTGTTCCGCGCGGAGACTTTCCGCATCGCGACGTCGCATCGTGAAACCGATGCAAAATATAGGCCCTCGTCAGCCCTCTGGGGAAGCATAATTCTTCCTCGGAGCGTTCACCCAACCCGGCCGCCGAAATTAAGTATTTATGGACGCTCAAGATAGCTGATAGAATGACGTCGAGCCGCCTCGAGTGAAGCACAACGCGTGCCTGAAGAGCGGCCTGAAGGGGAGGACAAGCCACTGCGCTGCAAAACGGCCATCGGGCTATTGGCAATCGTCGCCCTCGCGCTCGCCGCGCGCCTCGTCTTCTGCGCATTCGTCGTGGGGTGGGACCGCGCCCCGGCGGGAGACGAAGTCGACTACCATTACCTCGCCGTTCACGTCGCGGACGGGGAAGGCTACCGCCTGGAAAACGGCCAGCTCACCGCCCGAAGACCTCCGCTCTTCTCCATCGTTCTCGCGGGCGTGTATCGTCTCTTCGGCGTATCCGTGGTATGGGGGAGGGTGCTCGGGGTCCTGCTCGCCGCGAGTCTCGTGCCGCTCGTGTTTCTCGCGGGCCGGCGGTACTTCACGGCGAGAGTCGCGTGGACCGCCGCCGCCCTGGTCGCCGTCAATCCGTTTCTTATCTTCATCAGCGGATATCTGCTCACGGAGAACCTCTACATCGTCTTGCTGCTCGCGAGCGTGCTCATCCCCGCAAGTCCGTCGTTCGCCGCGGGATCACGGCGGCGGGCCGCTTTGATGGGGATCACACTCGGGCTCGCATGCCTCTGCAGACCCACGGCGTGGGGACTGGTTCTGTGGTTCGCGGGGGCGGGTCTTCTTCTCGCCGGCGCGTCGCTCAAGCGGCGCGTCTCGCAAATCGTCCTCGTCATCTCGCTCGCTCTCCTGACGCTTCTCCCCTGGGCGATACGCAACCACGCGGTGTTCGACAAATGGATCTTCTTCACCACGCACGGCGGCATCACGCTGTACCAGGGGAACAACGCGGCCGTGCTCGCATATCCGCAGTACCACGGTGGCGTCGCGCCGCTTTACATGCTTCCCCGGCACGCCGAGCTCGAAAAGATGAACGAAGTGAAAACCGACGAAGCGGCCCGCGCGATGGCCCGGGCCTTCTTGAACGAGAACAAGAGCCGCGTGCCGCTACTCGCGTGGAGGAAATTCGTGCGGTTTTGGAGGTTACAGAGCGACGTGGGCATGAGCGGCGTGAAGAGCGGGTGGTGGT
>CAZYCB010000210.1:0-2740 GCA_964645735.1 uncultured bacterium
CGTTCTGCCGCCTGTGGTGTGCGAGGCGATGTACTCGCCGGAGTTTTTCGCACGCATCGCCGGCGGCCGCGTGAAGGTGAGGTAGCATCATGTTGGGCGGCATGAGGAAGCTTCCAGAGGGGTGGATGGGCGCACTCCGGCCCTGCGCTCCGCTTCCCTCGGCTTCCCGCCTTCGGCGGGCGATCCTCGGTCGCTCCCGCAAAGGGCCGTCGCGCGCCCACCCACCCCTCGCCGTCATGGCTCTCGCCCTCGTATTTGTCGTGGGCCTGTGGCTCATACTGCCCGTCGGGAGGCTCTTCCCCGACGACTACTCGACACTCGTCTACGACACTCACGGGACGCTGCTCCAGGCGACGCTCGCCGGCGACCAACAGTACCGCTTCCCTCTCGAAGCCGTGGAGCTCCCCGAAAAATACGTGGCTGCCGTCATCGCATCCGAAGACAAGCGGTTCTACAAACATCCCGGGGTGGATCCGCTCGCGCTCGCCAAGGCCGCGGCGACGAACGTGAGAGCGGGGAAACGCATCCGCGGCGGCAGCACGATCACGATGCAGGTCGTTCGTCTCGCCCGCCCGAAAGGGCGGACGTACGCCAACAAAGCGATGGAGTGCGTGGAGGCTCTCAAGCTCACGCTTCATTCGTCCAAACAAGACGTGCTGAGGCTCTACGCCGCACACGTTCCCATGGGCGGCAACATCGTCGGTGTTCAGGCGGCGTCCTCGATTTACTTCGGCAAGCCCGCCGGCGAACTCACGTGGGCGGAGGCGGCGCTTTTCGCCGTGCTTCCCAACGCGCCCTCGATGATCAGCGTCGAGCGCGAGAGAAAGACGCTTCTCGCCAGGCGGAACACGCTTCTCAAAAGGCTGTTCGACCAAGGGATCGTTGACGAAGTGACGTATCACGCCTCGTCCGCGGAACCTCTCCCCGATCCCGAACGCCATCTTCCGTTCGCCGCGCCGCATTTCTCGCGGTATGCGAGAGCCGCGGAGCCGCGCGCGCGCGTGGTGACGACGACTCTCGACGAGGAGATCCAGCACCAGGTCCTCGAGGCGGCGAGGCTCCACCATGCGGTGCTCGCCCAGCGGGGAATCTCGAACCTCGCCGTTCTCGTCGTCGAAACGCGCACCGGGAAGATACGGGCGTATGTGGGCTCGCAGGACTTTCGCGACTCAGGAGCCGGCGGTCAGGTCGATGGCGTCCAGGCGCACCGCTCGACGGGGAGTCTTTTGAAACCGTTTCTCATCGCGAAGACGCTCGACCGCGGCCCGTATACGATGGGGTCCAAGATACAGGACGTCCCCACGTTCTACGGCACGTTCGCGCCGCAGAATGCCTCGATGGAATTCAGCGGGCTTTCGAGCCTCGACGATGTGCTCATACAGTCGCTGAACGTGCCTTCCGTTCGCCTCCTCAATATGTATGGCGTGTACGACTTCTACGATTTTCTCGCTGAAGCGGGGCTTCGGGGGCTCTTCCGGGGTCCTGACGGCTACGGGCTCTCGCTCATTCTCGGGGGCGCCGAGGCGAGTCTCCTCGAGCTGGTTCAATTATATGTGGCTCTCGGAAACCTCGGGGAATTCCGGCCGGTCGAGGCGATCGAGCGTACGGGCGGACGCGAGCGGGACCGCTCGCGGAGAGCGTTCGAACCGCCGAGCGCAGCCGCGGCCGCACGACTCGACGGCGACAAGAGAATTTTCAGTCAGGGCGCCGCGTGGCTCGTGTTGAACACGCTCACACGTCTCTCGCGCCCCGGAGAGGAATACTTCTGGGAGTACTTCGACAGCCGCATTCCCGTCGCGTGGAAGACGGGGACGAGCTACGGTCAAAAAGACGCCTGGGCGATCGGTGTGAGCGCGCAGTGGACGATCGGCGTCTGGGCCGGGAACTTCACCGGCGAAGGAAACGCTCTGCTCACGGGAACGGGTTCCGCCGCGCCCCTTCTCTTCACTCTGTTCAACACGCTCACGCGCCGCGGAGAACCGGGATGGTTCGATGAACCCGTGCTGGATCTCGTTGACGTCGTCTGCTGCGAGGAAAGCGGTTTTCCCGCGGGCCCCAACTGCCAGCGGACCTTTCACGGCAAGCGGCCGCGCTCCGCGTACACACCGGGCCAGTGTCCCTACCACAAGCGGTATCTCGTGGACAAAGCGACAGGACGGCAGGTGTGCTCGCTCTGCTGGAACGGCGTGGATACGGAGTGGGTCACGCGGTTCATCGTGCCGCCGAGCGTCCGGGAGATTTACGCCGAGAAGAGTCGTCACGCCGACGCGGTGCCGGCGCACGCGGCGAACTGCCCGGATTTCCACGACGATTCCCGCATGGAACTCGTCTATCCCGTGGACGGGATCAAGATCTTCGTCCCCCGCGACTTCGACGGCGTCCACGAGAAGATCGTTTTCACCGCAACGCATCAGGCGCCTGCGAAACACGTCTTCTGGTATCTCAACGGATCGCTCGTCGGCGAAACGATCGAGAAACACGAGTGCACGGTCGATCTCGCCCCCGGCGACTACACGCTCACCGTTCAGGACGAGGACGGCTTCTCGCGTTCCGCAGCCTTCACGGCGTACAAGAAAAACAGCTAATCCGTGCGCTGCAGGATCGTCGCGACGACCCTGCAGCGCACAACATTCTAATTAACTCATGAAGGCTTGACGACGTGAAGCGTTTGCGTCGGGTATGCGAAGTCGATCCCTTCTTCCTCGAACCGCGCGTGGATCTTGAGATTGATTCCCTGCTG
>CAZYCB010000211.1:0-1531 GCA_964645735.1 uncultured bacterium
TGAACGAATGGAACATCATCCCGAGGCCCGTGATGCACAAAACGAGGCACGAGATGGCCAGACTCCAGTGGACGATTCTTTCGAAGGCGTCGGTGGCCTTGATCAATCCCTTTTTCATTACGCACCCCCTTCCGTCTTGTGGTTGTCGTCCTCATCCGGGGTCTTCGGCCCGTGGATGACGTAGTGCAAAAACGCCGCCGCCAGGACGCCGCCCGCCGCCACAAGGCTCAACGGTTTCAGCAGATCCTTCCAGGCCATGACCGACAGCGGAACATGGGGCTTTACCGGCAGGACGTCATACACCCCCGGCTTCTCCTGCAGGACATAGAGAACATGCGTCCCGTCGACAAACTTGTCCCCGTAGACGGAGGCGTCGCCGCCAAGTTCCTTCGCTCGCTTGTAGGCAAGCTTCAGCATCTCCTCCTTGTCCCCGAAGGTAAGCGCCCCCGTCGGGCAGGCCTTGACGCAAGCGGGCGGAAGATCGGCCCGGATCCGGGAGAGACAGAGGTCGCATTTGTAGACCTTGTCCGTGCCGCTGTCGTAGCGGGGAATCTCGAACGGGCAGGCCGCAACGCACTCCTTGCATCCGATGCAGCGCTCCTTGATGATCCCGACGGTCCCCAGGTCGCTGTAGTAGAGGGCGCCGCTCGGACAGACCTTCACGCAGGCGGCGTTCGTGCAGTGCATACAGCCGTCCTTCCGGAAAAGCCACTTCACGCCGTCCTTTGCGGCAACCTCCTGGAACCGGATAAGGGTCCAGGTGTTGGGCTGGAGATCGGGCGGATTCTGATAGGTGCCGGCGGCGACGGTCTGTCCCGCGGGAAGGCCGTTCCACTGCTTGCAGGCCAGTTGGCAGCCGCGGCAGCCGGTGCACTTCGCAACGTCGATGAGTTTCACTTTCTCGGCCATGTTATTTCACCCCCTTCTTGACCACATTCACCATGAAGGCCTTGCTCTCCGGGATCATGGTGTTGGCGTCACCGATGGTCGGGGTCAGCAGGTTCGCCGAATCCCCGGTGGTGAAGACTTCGGGTTTCTTGTCGTTCGGGCCGTACTTCCGGTCGGCGGAGGTGATCCAGCCGAAATGCCAGGGAATGCCGACCTCGTGGATCATCGTCCCGTCGATGTCAAACGGCTTGAATCGCGCCGTGACGACGGCCGTCGCCTCAAGCTCGCCGCGGGCCGATTTCACGATCACCTTCTCGCCGTTCGCGATGTTCCGCTCCTTGGCCAGTTCCAGGCTCATCTCCACGAACATCCCGGGCTGCATCTCGACGAGCCAGGGACACCACCGCGTCAGCACGCCGGTCTGCCAGTGCTCGCTCACCCGGTAGGTGCTGCAGACGAACGGGAAACGGGGATCGCAGCTCGCGATCTCATCGAGCTCCGAACCGACCCCCTTCTTGTCGAACCGCCGGACAACCGGGTTGTTCTTCTGGGGCGACAGCAGGTTCTTCTCCACGGGGCACTCCAGGGGTTCGTAGTGCTCCGGGAAAGGACCATCGGCCAAACCCGGTCCGAAGAGGCTCCC
>CAZYCB010000212.1:0-2438 GCA_964645735.1 uncultured bacterium
CGCGCCTGCGCCGTCACGTCGGGCGGAATGCCGAAATCGGCCTCTATTCGCGATTCGAAGCCGCTCCGGATGTTCTCGTTCGTCTTGCCGCCGGCGCCCTTCATGCGGAGATGGTGATTCTTGATGTAGAGATGTCCCTGCGGCGTGAGACGCGTGAGAAGAAGATTGTTCATCATCGGGAGGGCGAACGAGTCCTGCCAGTACCGCATGAACGCCGCCTGCGAGACGGCGACCGTCTTCGCCGTGTATCGCCACTTGCGGTCCTCCCCCTCGAGCGTGAAGAGATCGTACCGGTGCCCCTCCCGCGGCCTGATCTCGACGACGCCGAAGGTCGTCTCTATCCGCACGGGGCTTCCCGCGAGCTCGACCGGCTCGCCCACGAGATAGCCGGGATCGACGAGGTATCTGCGCTCGTTCATCTCGACGACGAGCGCGCAGTGAATATTGGCCCGCTTCATGTCGGCCATGACGGGGTAGCATCGAAAGCCCGCGCTCGTCAGCATCGAGCCGAGGCAATAGGTCAAGGAAAAGCACGTCCCGCCCGTATGATGCTCGACGTAGCCGCTCACGACCTCGACAGGCCCGCGCAGACGTTCGCCCGGTGAGACCGCCGTGAATTTCTTGATGATCTTCGTGAGGTTCTCGTAGGGTAGATTCGAGTAGCTCGTCACGATAGCGCGCAGCATCTCGAGGCCGGGGTCGCCCGCGGGCAGGTTGAAGTGCCCGAGAAAGATCTCGCGCGCCGCCTCGCCGCCCGAGGCCAGAGGGTCGATCCAGATGTCAAAGCTCACCGGCATCCTCCCGCAGACAGTTCTCGCACCAGGATAATACCATACACCGGACGCGCAATCTGTGCTATACTAACTCTATATTTTGCAGACCAATCGGAGGTCAGGGGGCGCTTTGGGCATATTCGGACCACAATCATCCCCCGACCGAATGAACCCGCGTTCCAGTGCAGAAAGGGGAACTTGCCATGAAGGCTTTGGCGAAGAATGGCCTCATCGCCGTGCTGCTCGTGTCGATCTGCGGGGTCTCGACGGCGCGCGCGGGGTGGATCGAGAGCGGGAACGTCGTGTGTGTGAGCTCCAACTCAAAGAATGACCTGGCCGTGGTGTCCGACGCGGCGGGCGGCGCGATCGCGGTCTGGCTTGACCATCGAAGCTCGAGCTGGGACATCTACGCCCAACGCCTCGACGCGAACGGCAACGCGCTGTGGGCGACCGCCGGCGTGCCCGTCTGCACCAACGCCTTCACGCAGGATCACTTCAGGCTGGTCGCCGATGGCGCGGGAGGCGCGATCATCGCCTGGGACGACAACCGAAACGGCACCCTCGATATCTACGCCCAGAGAGTCAACGGCACCGGTTCGGTGCTGTGGACGGCGGACGGCATTCTCGTCATCGGTGCTTCCGGAGACCAAACCCTTCCCCGCGTCGCGCTGACCGGCACGGGGAACTGCATCGTCGCGTGGCAGGGAAACGGCAGCGGAAACTTCGACATTCGCGCGCAGGAGATCAACTACCTGGGCGAAAGACAGTGGGGAGCGAGCGGCGTGTCGATCTGCTCGGCCACGGGAGACCAGGTGAATCTCCGGACCCACCCGGACGCCTCTTCGGGCGCCTTCATCTTCTGGGAGGACGGCCGCAACGGCAACACCGACATCTACGCCCAGAAGGTGAATACCGAAGGAAGCGTGGAGTGGGCGGCGAACGGCGTCGCGGTCTGCACGGCGAGCGGGTACCAAAATCAAGTTTCTCTCGCGTCCTCCTCGACCGGTGTCATCGCGACGTGGCGCGACACGCGGAGCGACGTCGGCATCTACGCTCAGCGGATCTCCTCGAGCGGGGGGATGCTCTGGACGGCGAACGGGATCGCGATCTGCGCGACGGGCGGAGATTGTCTGTACCCGAAGATCGTCCCGGACGGGTCGTCGGGGGGCATCGTCGCATGGGCGGACTCCCGCTCCGCAAACCCCGCCACACCCTGTCTCTACGCTCAGAGAGTGACGTCGTCAGGATCGGCGCTGTGGACGGCGAACGGGGCCAGGATAGCGAGCAATCTGGGGGAGTGGACAGGCATCATGAACTACGACCCGTTCGACCTCATTTCGGGCGATCCCGGGGAAGCGGTGTTCGCACGATGGAATCCGAATGAGCTTTTCTTATGCACCGTCCGTGCGGGCATGATCTCGCCCACCGGGAGCACGGTCTGGGAGATCACCCTCGCCTCGGGCTACTCCGATGGATTCCCCTGTCTCGCAGCCGACGGCGCCGGTCAGTTCATCGTCGCGTGGCAGGACGGCCGGAACTCCGCGAACGATTTCTACGCGCAGATGCTCGGCGCGAACGGCTACTGGGGAAATCAGACCTTCTCCTTCTCCGTTTCGGACGTGCGGCACGATCAAGGGGGCTGGGTGAGGCTCCACATGCAGAAAA
>CAZYCB010000213.1:0-2811 GCA_964645735.1 uncultured bacterium
TCGCCGACGTGTCGTGCACGATCACCGTCAAGGTCGGCGAAGACGAGAAGCTCTACGGGTCGGTCTCGACGGCCGACATTGCCAAGGAACTCGAGAACCAGGGCTTCAAGATCGACAAGAAGCACGTACTTCTCGAAGAACCGATCAAGAAGATCGGCGTGTACACGATCGACGTCAAGCTCCACCGCGAGGTGGTCGTGCCGATTCGGGTTTGGGTAGTGAAGCAGTAGAGCGCCTTTGCCATTGGGTGTCCAGTGGGCGCCCGAAGGGGGACAGTGTGCTTGCTGTGATCATGGCCGGCGGTTTCGGGCAGAGGTTCTGGCCGAGAAGCCGGCGCGAGCGCCCGAAACAGCTGATCGATCTTACGGGAAAGGGGAGCATGATCGCCCTCACCGTCGACAGGATGGGCGCGCTCTCGTCTCCCGAAGAGATATTCATCGTGACCGTCGCCGCCCAGGTGGAGGCCATCGTGCGTGAGGTGGGTGGGCGGGTTCCCCGCGAGAACATCGTGGGGGAACCCATGGGGAGGAATACGGCGCCGAGCGTGGGGTTGGCTGCCGTCGTTGTCGAGAGGCGGTTCGGCGACGCGCCGTTTATGGTATTGCCCGCGGATCACTTCATCGCCGACGAAGACGTTTTCGGCAAGGCCGCTCGCGCTGCCGAGCGGTACGTGAAGACCCACGACTGTCTGCTTACCTTCGGAATCACACCTGCCCGGGCGGAAACCGGCTACGGGTACATCCATGCGGGCCGCACTCTGGACGACAGCGACGGAGTGATGCTCTTCGAGGCCGACTCCTTCCACGAGAAGCCTTCTCTCGAGAAGGCCGAGTCTTTCATACGCGAGGGCACCTACTTCTGGAACAGCGGGATGTTCTGCTGGCGGCCCCGCGTCATTCGCCGGGCGATCGCCGAGCACCTACCCGATCTGGACGACGTTCTCGGACAAATCGAGGGGCGTCTCGGAACGGAAGCGCTCGGTGACGCGTTTAAGTCCTTGTACGAAAGGGCCCCCTCGGTCTCGATCGACTACGGGGTGATGGAAAAGGCGGCCAACGTCGTGGTTCTCCGGGGAGACTTCTACTGGAACGACGTGGGGAGCTGGGAAAGCGTACGGGAGATGTACGCGGTGGATTCGAACGGAAACGTCCTCGTGGGGGACCATATCGTCGTGGACAGCTCGGAGAACACCGTGTTTTCCCCCGAGCGGATGGTGGGGCTCGTGGGCGTCAAAGACATCGTCGTCGTGGACGGCGGCGACGCGATTCTCGTGTGCAAGAGGGATCGCGTGCAACAAGTCCGAGAGATCGTCGAAATGCTCAAGAGAAACGGTAAGGAACGCTTGATCTGAGAAACTAGGGAGGATTCCAGATGGCAAAGAGACTGGTGATCGTGACCTTGATCGCAGCGCTCGGGGCGCTCGTGCTCGTCGTAGGGTGCTCCAAGAAGCACAAAGCGTCCGAGGAAGAGGCGGCGAAGTACGCCGTCAAGGTCGGCGACTGGACGATGACGCGCCTGGAACTCGACCAGCTCATCCAGACGATCCCGGAGAGTCAAAGGCAGAAATACGAGACGCCCGAAGGGAAGGCCGAACTCGTCGACAGGCTCGTCGAGGAAGAGGTGTACCACCAGGAAGCTCTGAAGAAGGGTCTTCAGAAGGACCCGAAGGTGCGGGAGATGGTGGAGAAGTTCGAACGCTCGGCTCTCGTGAGCGAGTACTACCAGCAGGAGATCAAGGCGAAGGCCTATCCGACGGATGCGGAAATCCACGAATACTTCGACTCGCACAAGGAGAAGTTCGAGATACAGCCCATCGTGCGGGCGCAGCACATCACCTCGGCGGACAGCATGAAGCTCGTCGGTTTGAAGAAGAGGGTCGAGGGCGGAGAAGCGTTCACCACTCTCGCGCACAAGTACTCCGAGGACGAGATGACCCGTGCGGACGGCGGGGCGCTCGGTTATTTCAACCCCGGCGGCTACATCAAGGGGATCGGGTACTCGAAGGAACTGAGCGATGCCGCCTTCTCGATGGCCAAGGGAGACATGAGAATCGTCAAGTGGGAGAAGGGATACTCGCTCCTCGTGGTGACCGAGTACCGGAAGGGGCAGGTACGGCCATTCGACGAGGTCCAGAGCGAGATCAAGGAAACCCTCGCCGCGCAGCGCGTACCGGATATTCAGAAGCAGGTGTTCGCAGAGGCCAAGAAAAGGTACTCCGTGGACAACTTCGTCGCTAACGAGGTGGCGTTGACCGAGAAGACGGCTGAGGAACTCTGGAACCTCGCGCAGAACAGCTCGGATTCGTATCAGAGGCTCCGCTACTACGAGGAGATCGTCTCGAAATATTCCAGGGGCGAGTACGCGGCCGAGGCGCAGTTCATGATCGGTTTCGTGTACGCCGAAGAGCTGAAGAGCATCCCGGACGCCGGCAAGGCGTTCCAGCGCGTGCTCGACGAGTATCCCAACTCGGAGGTTGCAAAGACGGCGGAATGGATGATCAACAACCTCGACAAGCCGTTGCCCGAGTTCCAGGATCTGCAGGATCTGCAGAGAAAGATAGGGGCCGAATCGAAGTAGCCTCCGGCCGCAGAGGCGCCGGCGACGAGGTGGCACCTGTGAAAGAGGGCGACAAGAATTTCCTTCGCGTGGAGGTGAGCGGGCTCGTCAGGGACCACCGAGAGAATGATGGCTCCGGCCGAAGCTGAGGTGCCGGGACGAGGGTCTCCAGCGCCTTATCCCGAAGAAGCGATGCTCATCGATGAGCCGCGCGCGTGAGAGAACCGCCGCAACCTCGAGCGGGGCTCCATCAAG